>JACMJB010000074.1 GCA_014380815.1 Armatimonadota bacterium | reverse complement strand
CTCAACCATATACCAGCTTGTCACCAGATACTCGGGCGGAACCGGCAGCCCCGCCGCCGACATCGCATCCAGGTAGCCCAGACGGCGGTCTTCGTAAGAGGGTTGCTGTCTATCACCGGTCATATGGGCGATCTTCCGATGCCCCAGTTCGATCAGATGTTCGGTGGCAAGCCGGAGACCAGCCCGGTTGTCCACATCTACGAACGGAACACCGGGAGTCGCGGTCTGCGACGAGATCACGACCACGGACAGGCCGAGGTCCGAAAGCCCAGAAACGACGTCCGAATCCAGCGGCGGGGCCACCACGATGTACCCATCCGCGCGTCCGTCCCCGAAGGCGGCAGCGGACCGGGTTGCGCCATGCCAGCGGGCCGTACAGAGGGTGACGTTGTATTCGCGCTGCGCTGCGGTCGTCAGAATCCCCTGCAGGATCAGGGAGGCGTAGGGATTCGTGATGACCTCCGGCTCGATGGTGCCAAAGTGAACGCCGATCGTATGAAGCCGTCGCCCCTGCAAGCTTCGCGCCATCGCGTTTGGATGGTAGTTCAGTCGGCGCGCGGCTTCAAGGACGCGCTCACGGGTCCGGGGGTGAACCGGACGTGGCGTGTTATTCAGTACATTCGAGACGGTGGCGGTGGAAACCCCACAGTCGGCGGCGACTTCGCGGATAGTAATCACGATGAGGGAAATATAACATAAAACGTTTAAATTGTCGAGAAATGAAAAATAAAACGTGTAAATCTTTTCGAACGCGGTTTTTACCAGCAGTTTAAGCCAATTCGCCCCTTGCCCCCAGCCCGGCAAAAGCCGGGCCGGGAGGCGCCGAATAAGGGGCGGATCACTCGGAGATCGGGGTCAGTACCCCATTGATGACATGAATCACGCCGTTATCCGCCAGAACGTCCGGCTTGAGAACCGTGTTGCCATTGAACTTCACGACATCGGTCGCCTCGATCTCGATCTCCTGGCCCTGCACGGTCGTGGCTTTGGTCATCTCCACGACATCGTCCGCCAGAAACCTGCCGGGCAGAACATGGTAGAGCAGCACTGCCTTCAGTGACTCCAGATTCTCCGGCTTCAGCAGGTCTTCCACTGCACCGGCGGGGAGGGCCGCGAATGCCTCGTCGGTGGGTGCGAGGACTGTGAAGGGACCTGCCCCCTTGAGCGTCTCGACAAGTCCTGCCGCTCGAACGGCGGCGATAAGGGTAGTGAAAGACCCTGCCTCTGCCGCGGTGTCAATAATATCCGCCATTTTGCCTCTGGGTTATCCTTTCAGTTCCTTCCTCCTGCGAACCGTGAAAGAAGGTGGAGCAGTATAGCATTCTTTGTGTTAAAAGAAGATGAAGCCCGTTTGGTATCGCGTATTTGACACAGGCGTTTGCCATTCGGTATGCTGATGGTACACCTGCCGCTTCGACGGCTCGATTCCCCGTTTTCAAAGAGAGGACTTTTTCCTTGACCCAGAACCTGCGCCGCCCCACTGCCTTCTTTGTTCCCAGTCTTATCGTCTTCGCCGCGCTTGCGGCGGGCTGCGCCCAGCAGTCCGGCTCCGCAGGAGACACCGCCGCATCGCCCGCCGCGTCAGCGACTGCGTCGGGGACCGGGGGGAAGACGATGGCGCTGAAGGTGGCGCTAATCACACCCGGCAAGATCTCGGACAAAGGCTGGAGCCAGTCCGCCTATGAGGGTCAGCAAAGGATCAAAGCGGAGCTTGGCGCGGAAACCAGCCCGCCAGTCGAGTCTCCCGCACTGTCGGACGTGGCGAGCGTCTTTCAGAACCAGGCGCAGGAGGGGAATACCCTGATCTTCGCCCACGGCTCGGAATTTGATGCCGCCGCGAAGACCGTCGCGGCGAGTGTCCCGCAAACGACGATGGTCGTGATGGGGGGGCGGGCGATTGCCCCGAACCTGATGCCGATTCAGTTTGCCTCCGGTCAGGCGACCTATCTCGCGGGGGTGGTAGCGGGCGGGATGACCCGGACCAACAAGATCGGGCTGGTGGGCGTGCAGAAGATCCCGATCATCGTGGCGGCCTTTTCCGCCTTTGAGCAGGGGGTGAAGTCCACGAACTCCGAGGCAACGGTGACAACAACCTATGTCGGCAGCGAAGACATCGCTAAGGCCAAGCAACAGACCCAGGCGCTCCTCGACAGTGGAGTGGACGTGGTGATGCACAACGCGAACGAGGGGGGGAAGGGTGTCGCGGATGCGGTGATGGCCAAGGACGGCGCGATGTTCATCGGGGCGAACTCGGATCAGAGCGATCTTGCCACCCCGAAGAATCTCGGCTCGTTCATTTTGGATGTGCCCTCGGCGATGCTAGCGGTGGCCAAAGAGGTGCAGGGGGGCAAGAGGGGCGGCGCACCCTATATGGCGGGGGTCAAGGATAAGGCGGTCTTCTTTAAGTACAATACCAAATTCGCCGGGACCATTTCTGATTCGCTCCGGGCGAAGGTCACGGAAGTGGAAACCGCCCTCGCCTCCGGCACACTGGATCCGAGTAAGTAAACGGAAGCGCTGGAAACCGGTCGCATGGCGGAGCAAGGCGGAACGATCCCCCTGATCGCGGCGCGGGGAATCACCCGCCGTTTCGGAGCCTTTACCGCGCTGGAGCGTGTGGACTTCGCCGTTCGCCCCGGCGAGATCCACGCTCTGCTGGGTGAAAACGGCGCGGGTAAGTCCACGCTGATGAACCTTCTGTCGGGGCTGCTGCGCCCGTCCGAAGGGGAGATCCTGCTGAATGGAGACCCCGTGCGGTTCCGCTCGCCCGCCGATGCCGAGCGGCAGGGTATCGGCATGGTGCATCAGCACTTTCTGCTCGTACCGCCGCTCTCGGTCTCTGAGAACCTTCTGCTGGGCACCGCGCCTGGCATGGGGGGCCTGCTCTCGTACCCGATCCGTCGCGTGCTGGACGAGGCCCGGTCCCTGGCGGATCGTCTGGGCTGGCGCATTCCCTGGAACGCGCCGGTGGGCAGTCTCCCGGTAGGGACGCAGCAACGGATCGAGATCCTGAAAGCCCTGCGCGGTGTCACGCGCGTCCTGATCTTCGACGAGCCGACCGCCGTACTGACCCCGACCGAAACCCCGGAACTCTTCGACACGCTGCGCCGCCTGGCCGGGGAGGGCCGGGGTATCGTTTTTATTTCGCATAAGCTCGACGAGGTGTTGGCCCTTTCCGAAACGATCACGGTTCTGCGCCGTGGCCGGGTCGTCGCCCGCACCCGGGCGGCGGAAACCGACGCCCGGAGCCTTGCCGAGGCGATGGTCGGACCGGATCGCGAGGCATCGTCGCTGATACAGGATGGCGCGGTTTCCGCTTCCCGTGCCGGGCAGGCGACGGTTCCGGCGGGAGGGGCAGCCCTCTTTGTCGAGAACCTTGCGGTTGCCGGTCAGGCACGTCCCCTGCTGAACGGACTTTCGTTCGCGGTGAGTCCGGGCGAGATCTTCGGGATCGCGGGCGTGGACGGCAACGGGCAGGGGGAGCTAGCCGACTGCCTGGCGGGGTTGATCCGTCCCTCGTCGGGCACCCTTCGGATCGGGAACGATCAACCCGCGGCAAGTCCGGGGGCCTTTCGGCGAGCCGGGGTCGCGGTGATCCCCGCGGACCGACAGACCCGCGGGCTGGCTCTGCCCCTGTCCCTTACCGAGAACCTCGCACTGGGTGTCTACGATAGCCCCGTGTATCGTCGCGGCCCGCTCCTGCTCTGGCCCGCACTGCGGCGGCGAACGGAAGATCTGATTCGGCAGTACGATATTCGCGCAACCGGCGCGGGTGCCTTGGCCCGGTCTTTGTCTGGGGGGAATCAGCAGAAGGTGGTGATTGCGCGGGCGCTTGCCGAAAACCCGCGGGTCGTGGTCGCGGTCAATCCGACGCGCGGGCTGGATGTCGGCGCGATCGCCTATGTCCACGCCGCCCTGCGCGGGGCGCAGGCGTCGGGCGCGGCGATCGTGCTGATCTCCACGGAGCTTGAGGAGGTGCTGTCACTGGCGACCCACCGGGTCGCTGTGCTGTATGAGGGCGCGTTCTCGGGGATTGTCTCCCCCGACTCTCCGCGTGACGAGATTGGTCTGCTCATGGGTGGCAAAACACGCGAAGTGCCGGGAGCAGCAGCGAGATGAAACAGCGCCTGCTGCGTGACCTGCCCCTCCTGCTGTTGACGTTCTCCCTTGGAGCGGCTGCGCTCGCCCTCATCATCCGGCTGGTCGGGGCATCGCCGGTCGCGGTGTCTAAGGCGCTTTGGGACGGGGCGTTCGGGTCGCGGTACAGCCTGTCTGAGACCCTGGTACAGACCGCGCCCCTGCTGCTGACCGGTCTTGGCGTCGCGGTCGCGTTTCGCTGCGGCCTTTTTAATATCGGCGCGGAGGGTCAGTTCCTGGTCGGTGCGATGGCGGCTACGGGGGTCGGAATCCTGAAAAATGTCCCCGCCGTGATCCATCTGCCGCTGCTTCTGCTTGCCGGAGCGGCCGCGGGGGCGCTCTGGTCAGGGATCGCTGGTCTGCTGAAGGTGTACCGGGGTGTGCAGGAGGTGCTTTCGACCCTGCTGCTGAATTTTGTCGCGCTTCAGATGCTCTCCTGGATGGTGCGTGGACCGCTTCAGGAGGCGCAAAAAGGGTTTCCACAGTCGGATCTGATTGCGGTCCCGGCCCGGTTCGTGTTGCTCGCGCCGGGCACACGTCTCCACGCCGGGGTGCTGCTCGCTCTTTTCTGTGCTGCCCTGATCTGGTTCTTCCTGAGATGGACGGCGGGCGGCTTCGCACTGCGGGCGGTCGGGTCGGGGGAAGGAGCCGCCGAGGCAGCAGGAATCCCCGTCCGGCGCACCGTCCTCGCGACTTTCCTGCTTTCCGGTGCGCTCTCAGGCCTTGCGGGCGCGATACAGATCTCCGGGGTCACCTATCTGCTCTCCGATGGCTATTCACCGGGCTACGGCTACACCGCGATTGCGGTCGCGCTGCTCGCGAACCTATCGCCGCTCGCCGTTGTCCCGTCCGCACTCTTCTTCGGGGCGCTCACCGCGGGATCGAATGTCGTCCAGCAGCGGATCGTGGGCATTCCTTCGGTGGTCGTGCAGGTGCTTCAGGCCGTCGTGCTGCTTGCCTTCCTCGCTTATGCCTGGGCACGAGAGCGTCGCCAGCGGCGGGAAGAAGGGGGCGTGGCATGACGACGGCGCTGATTCTATCCCTTGTGCTGCAGAGTCTTGCCTACGCTGCACCGGTCCTGCTGGCCTCGCTGGGGGGGCTGTTTTCAGAGCGGGTCGGGGTGGTGAATATCGGACTGGAGGGGCTGCTCCTGGTCGGGGCACTTGCCGCTGTTGTTGCGGCGACCGTGACCGGGTCCGCGCTGCTCGGGGTCCTGATCGCCCTGCTGGTGGGGGGGGCGCTCGCGGCCCTGTTCGCGCTTTTTGGGGTCGTGCTGCGCCGCGATCAGGTGATTGTCGGTACGACACTGAACTTTCTGGCCCTCGGCCTGACCGGGATGCTGTACCGTGCCTGGAGTGCGTCCGGCAGTGGCGGCGGCAAACCGCTTCCTCCTCTCACCCCCATCGTCGGCGATGGCAGCACCTCCCTCAACGCGCTGACACTGCTGGCCCTGTTGCTGGTTCCCGCCGCCCACTGGCTGCTGTTCCGGACCCGGCTTGGCGTCATTCTGCGCGCCACTGGCGAGGTCCCGGAAGCGGCGGCGGCGGGCGGGACTGCCGTCAGTCGGCTGCGCGTCCTGGTCTGCCTGCTGACGGGCGGACTGTGCGGACTGGGCGGGGCGTCCCTTTCGCTCGGCATCAGCAGCGCCTTTACGGAAGGCATGACCAACGGGCGCGGCTTTATTGCGCTCGCCGTGGTGGTGTTCGGGCGCTGGAACCCGTTCGGCGCGCTGGCGGCATCGCTGTTGTTCGCCGCTGCCGATGTTGCCCAGGCACGTCTGCAGACTGTCGCTGGTGTCCAGAACTGGCTCGCCTCGCTGCATTTGGGCGACACCTACCCCTTCTTCCTTGCCCTTCCCTATGTCCTCACTCTTGTTGCGCTTGCGATACGCGGATCAAAAGTACGTCCCCCCGCCGCGCTCGGTCAGCCCTTCGAGCAGGGCTAGTCGGTGGCTTGGACGGCGGTCTCCGTCGTCGGCTCACGGGCAATGTATGTCCGCAGGGCCTCGGCAGATATTCCCGCCTCTCGTAGAAGACGAGCGGGCAGGGTGTTTTCGACCTCGGTCAGGCCCAGCAGAAGATAAAGTGTTCCGATCATCTCCCCTCCACGGATCGCCTGCACATAGGTTTCGGAGAAGAAGCGGGGGTACTTCGCCATCGCGTGGGAAAGACAATTTCCTGTCTTGTCATACAGAGCCATTATCGGATGCGGAGTGTACCCTGGAAGAACAAGAAGCGAAATGACAAACGTTCACGTTTTCTTAGCAACTGAGGGGAATCGCGGCTAAGAAAACGTGAACGTGTATTT
The DNA here is from genome assembly GCA_014380815.1 of Armatimonadota bacterium. GTDB lineage: Bacteria > Armatimonadota > Armatimonadia > Armatimonadales > Armatimonadaceae > JACMJB01. Next base: position 107 of record JACMJB010000074.1, on the reverse strand, counting down.
AGAGGTATGGGCGATCCCCTTCTGCCGGTACCTGACGTTCTCTATTTAGCGGTCAGGCCGCTGATGTCAAAGGCGAAGCTGCGGGCATCATCGTCCTGAACCTCTTT
>JACMJB010000073.1 GCA_014380815.1 Armatimonadota bacterium | reverse complement strand
GCGGATCACTTTGCCGCCACGCCGCGCCTCCCGCGTGGCGGGATCAAGGCTCAGATCATGGACAGCAAGGATGGAAGGGAGGGGCGAGCCACCGCGCCGGAGCAGGGCGCGGATGCGCGCCAGCAGTTCCGCGACCTGAAACGGCTTCACGATATAATCATCTGCCCCCGCATCCAGTCCCTCCACCTTATCCTTCGTGGCATCCCGCGCGGTGAGGATGAGGATCGGCGTCTGAATTCGCGCGGATCGCGCCCGGCGGCAGAACTCGAACCCATCCATACCGGGCAGCATCACATCAAGCAGGATCAGATCGAACCCCTCTGACTGGACGAGGGACAGCGCCTGGGAGCCGTCCCCCAGCGCGTGCGGGCGATATCCTGCCTCCGACGTGGCCTTGGTAAGAACCTTGACCAAGCCGGGGTCGTCTTCCACGATCAGCAATTTCACCGCTTTATCCTACCGCCACCACTACGCCCCGATGCGGCGGCCCCGACTCCGGCGAGGGTGTCTTTCAAAAGCTGTCTGCGCTGCATCGCTTTTCTTTTCCGGAACCCCGTCACTTTTGGGGTTTAGAACGCCTGCCCGAGACCGAAGAAGAACAACTCGTCCTCTTTCGATTTCGCGAAATCGAAAGAGATGATCGTGGACTGATTCCACGCCAGGCGCGCGCCATAGCCGTAGGACGTGCGGACATCGTTGAAGTTCAGCGCCTGCCACTTATCGCGCACCGTCCCAGCATCTACGAACGGCGCGACGGAGAGCGCGAAGCGCTGTCGCCCGATCACGGTTTCGGCGAGGCGGGTCCGCAGTTCGATATTGGCGAACCACATCGCCCGCGCCATGAAGCGATTGGCACGGTAGCCTCGGAGCGAGCGTGCCCCGCCCAGAGCATTGACGCTGCCGTCCGGACTCCATTGATCCTGGAACTCGAAGAAGGGGGCATCCGAGCCGAAGATATTGCCCACCCCGACGCGCCCCGCGAGGACCGTGCGCGGACCAAACGGCAGCCGCTTAAAGCCTTTTGCCTGGAAAAACAGCTTGTCGAACGCATAGGCGGAGCCGATGGCCGGGAGCGCCAGTTCGTTCGCCGCCTCGAAGTAGACACCGCGCGTGGGGTCGGGCTCAAAGTCGCGCGTGTCAAAGATGATGGCCTGCTGCAAAATGGAGAGCAGTCCCCCCTCCAGTCCCTTCGCCCGGCCTGCCGCCGCATCCCGGGCCAGAAGCGAGGTACCGTTTGGGGCGGTGGTCGAGGCACCAGTGACCGGGTCAATAGCGCTCGCATCGCGCCCCTGGAACGTCTCGTAGCTCAGATGCTGAATCTCGTAGCCGCCCAGCACACGCCAGCGACCGTTGTCTCCAAGCGCGTAGTCCGCCTTGAGATTCAGCATCACCTCTTTGTCTTCAAACCGGTTGGAGAGGGAGTCGGTGACAAAGGCGGCTTCGCCCGGCCCGCCCGCACGGAGCGTTTTACGCGCTCGCTCAAAGTCGGAGAATTTACTATAGGTCGGGCCACCCTCCGGCGTGGACGGGAGGCGCAGAGGACCAAGCGTATCGTCTGTGATCCCAAAGTACAGGTTTGTCGGGTCCTGACGCAGCTTTGCGTCTACCTTGATCCGCCAGCGTGAGCCGTTCACGTAGGGCATATCGTAGGACAGGGTAAACTCGCGTGCCTGTCCGGAGGTGGCAAAGGCATTTACATTCAGTTTGGCGCGATACGGCGTATAAGCGAACAGCGGGTCCGTGCGCTTCCCGTTCCAGTAGATCGAGCCGCGTACCCCGTAGCCGGTTCCCGCTACCGGGTCGGATGAGAAATCGGGTAGGCCGGTAATGAAGGTCCCTTCGCGCTTTTTCTTGGTGTCCGCATCGGAAAGCTGCCGGGCGCGCACGTACGGCGGCACAGAAGGAGCAACGGGAGCAACGGGAGTGACCTGATCCAGCGGGGCGGGCGTGGTCACGGGCACGGCGGGTGCCAGGGGCACGCTGGGGGTGGTGTCCTGGGCGCGGACGGGCACGGTGATCGGCAGAACACAAAGGGCACTCACACGGATGACAGCCGTCGCGGCGCGGCGCACGGGTGATAGATGAGGTCTCATGGTTGCGGGCGTCTCCTTCTGGGGTTAACTGACGTCCTTATCGTTGCACGGACACTCTTAGAAACCGTTAAGGCGAAGGTTAGAACTTTCTAAGGGAGCCGGCCGACGACCCCGCTGCCATTCGCTTCTGATATTGGGGAACTCACGCTTCGCTTCAAACAAAAACCGGCACCTGGGGAATTCCCCAGGTGCCGATGGTCTCTGCACAGATTTTAATTGAGTATCACCTCTCCCGCCAGATCGGCGGGAGCAAGGCTACTTTGCTTTACGGCGGCGTGAAGCGATCGCGCCCAGGATCGGGAACGTACCGAAGGCGATGAGCGCGAGGCTACCCGGCTCCGGCGCGGCGATGGTTGCGACTGCTCTGTCGATCTGCACCCGAAGTCCGACCGGATTGGTAACAGTCCCGGGGCTGTTGACAACGACGAAATCCAGCGTGTTGATGCCCGAAGTAAAGCCGGAGTTCAGGGTGAACGGACTGCTCAGAGCGGCAAAGCTGTTGTAGGTGAGGCCCGTTGCAACACCGTTCAGCAGAACAGAAGTCAGCGCGTTGTCCACGGCCACGCTCAGCGAGACGCTCGCCGTAGCGGGGTCAAACGCCGATAGGTCGAAGGTTGTCCGGAAGGTGTAGTTTCCGGCAGCATGATTGGACTGGTTCGCCGGGGAGTCCGGGTGAATCCACTGCGAGGAAGCCGAGTTCGCCAGGTAGGGCGGAATTGGAAATCCTGTGCCTGTGGCATACACAGCGGGTCCGTACCCACCGGCATTTCCCTGCAGCAGGGTGTAATTTCCATCGGTCTGTCCGGCGGTAAGCAAAACTCCGGTGTTGCTAAAGCCCGTACTGAATAAGGTCGTGATAGTAGATTGCGCCCGTGCAGACGGCGCAGACAGGAGAAGCAGTCCTCCCGTGAAAATAGTAGCTGCAAATGCAAGGTTCATTTTTAACATGCGTACATCCTCAAATCTTGCCCAGACATTAGAATAGTGGTATCGGGCACCGACATTGTTCCCCGCCTGTCAGGGTTAAAACTTGTTTTTCGCGGATTACGTATCCTTTAGCCGCCCCTCCGGGTATCGCGGCCTAATGTCCGTCGAGTTTGCCCTTCGGCACCGTGATCTCAGAGACCGGCCCGGTGGTCCAGCGTGGGTTTTCTCGGGCGAGTTTCCAGGATTCACCACCGTCCAGTGAGTAGTGAACATCCTCTCGGTGGTACTGCACGGCGTACGCGACCCGTGGTTCCAGCGAGAGGTTCGGCCCGGACCCGTGGACGGTCAGGCGCGAGAACGCGATACAGTCGCCGGGTGCCATCGGGATGGAGACAAAGGATTCGGGATCTAAGGTGACCGCTTTGTGACCATCGCCATCCGGGGAATGCGAGTCAAGCGTTCCCGCGAGGTGCGAGCGCGGCACGACCTGAAGACAGCCGTTTTCCAGCGTCATCGGGGTGAGCGCAGTCCACAAGTTGATGCCCGGCCCGTCGAAGCGGGTGTATTGATTATCCTGATGGAAATGGAACTGACCGCCGCCGCCGCCGCTCTTGACCGCGGTGAACGGCAGGTATAGCATACCGGGTCCCTCCATCAGGCTCTCCGCCACGGCAAGCAGCGCGGAACTGTTCACAAACGCATCCAGTGCAGAATCCTGCAGATACTCATGGGACTGCTTGAGCTTGGTCTGGCCCAGTCCGATGACCTCCATGATGCCCATGACCTCGCCGCGGAGGGCCTCGGCAGCTTCCTGGCTCAGAAGGCCAGGCAGGACGAGGTATCCTTTTTCTTTGTAGAATCTGATCTCATCTCCGGTGAGCGAACGCGGGGCGACTTCTATCGTGTTCGTGGCTGTGGTCGGCATTTCATACACTCCTGTTCTGGTCTAATGGGATCAGTGTAAGGGTTTCCGGCGGCCTGGGGCAATGGACTTTTTGGCAGAGTTTGGTATTATCTATCCACTGATCCTCATGCCAGATCCGTCCAAAGACCTGCTGTTTCTGCACAGCAACCGGGACCCACACTGCGCGGCGCGTGTGGACAAACACTTCGATGGCTATTACACACTTCAGTTTTTGGAGATGGGCGGTGGCGCGGTGGAGCTGTGGTACGACGACCGGTATCACCTGCTGGACGGAGATGCCGGGGCGTGGTTCTGGCCCGCGTTTCCCGGCCCGAGAATCCGCTTTCATCCCGCGCCGGGTCATTCTTCCTGGCGGCACCGTTATGCTGCCTTTCAGGGGCCAAAGGTCGCACGATGGATCGCGGACGGTTTATGGCTGCCCGCACCGCAACTCGTGACGCCCGAAGCCGACGCCGCTGCACGGTTCGATGGCCTTTTAGCCCTCCTGAAAGGGACTGCCCGAAACCTGTGGCGCAGCGCGCGTGCCGCGAATCTCGTGGAAGGATTCCTGCTGGAACTTGCCGAGGCGCGCGCCCCGGAGACCAGTCCGATCCCTTTGCCGGCACCCTGGCTCGCCGACGTTTTCGAGGCGCTCTCTGCAGACCTCACGCTTGACTGCGCAAGGCTGGCGAAACGCCTGGATATGGCGCCTTCTACCCTGCGTCGCCGCTTTCGGCAGACGGTGGGAACCCCGCTCCACGAGTACACCCTGGGGGAGCGCATCGCCCGCGCCCGCGCCCTGCTCGGCGAGACGGATCTGCCCATCAAAGCAGTCGCGGAGCGGCTGGGGTACCACGATGTGTACTTCTTCACCCGGCAGTTCCGTCAGCGAACCGGCGTCCCCCCCGCCGCTTACCGCCGCAGCCGCCAGTAGCCCCGTTGACTCCCACGAGACGTCAGCGGCGCGCGACGTTTGGACCGCGTGCCGCGAGATAGCCCCAAACATATACATTGGGCGCCCAGGCGTCCACGGTAAACTCATTCTGCGCAATAAAACGATAGATGTCGAAGTACCCCTCGGTGACAGGCCAATCATAAGCATTCGGTCTGCACTGTTGCCCCAAGTAGTGCTTCATCGGCCAGAGTGCCCACTCCTGAGTACTCCAGTTGCGCCAGTCGTAATTACCGTAAACGGAAAGTCCTTCTGGGGCGGGCTGCCCGGTCGCCCGCGAGTCAATGTGAAAGGGGTGTTTCACCGGGTTCGCACCCAGTCCGCTGGTGTAGGTGATGTTGTTCGGGTTGCCGCCACCCGCGAATATGCAGGCCTGGATCGCACCGGCCAGGTATTTTTTCTCGCCAGTCAGATAGTGGGCGCGGCACACCTCGATCGCATCGGGCGTGGACCAGAAGCCCAGGAACATTGGCCTGCCGGGGTCGGGCGTAGTTACACGGTATGAATTCCCCGCCGCATACGCAAGCGCGGACTCCGCCTGCTGGATTAAACCCTGCCGCGCATGTCGCACGAGAGCAGGATTCGGGTTCCGGGTCGGAGGCAGCACCGCATAGGCAAACGCCGCGTCCCGCTGGACCGCTTTGCCCCACTGATGCAGGTTCGGATTTTCGTCCCGCAGCACGGTATCCTGAAGGAAAACGTCGTGGTAGCGCGCCGTGCCGACCAGATCGTAAAGGTACAATGCGGCAAGGTTACGCATATCGCGCACCTCCCAGGGGATTGAGAGGAGATTGCCTGCGGCGCGGCGTTTGTTCCGGTCACGCTCCGCCCACTCAAACGCCCTTATCGCGGACTCGCGGTAGGTCTTTGCCAGCGTCCGGTCATAGGGCGTGACCAGCTTGGCGAATTTCGCGGCGACCAGCGCATAGTACCAGCCTCCCCGGACATCGGGTGCGGACACAAACGCGGGCATACTCTGTTTCCAAGAAAGCTCCTCGGCGATTGGGTCCCCATCTGTTTCGATCTCATGCGGGACGCCGCCATCCGCCTGCTGCAGTCGCCGGAAGCAGTCCAGTTCGAACAGCGCCTCGGTCAGAACATCGGGAAGCCCCGTCCGCGGCGGGATGCGGAGTTTTAGTGGCGCGAAATAGGTAGGGAACAGTTCAAAGACCTCAAGCTGCGCCAGCGTCACCCGCATATGCGTTACCCGGCGCGGGTTCCAGTCGCCAGCATCGTGGTAACCACCCCAGGCCCCAGGCACGAGTCTGCCGGTATCTCCGTCTGCCAGGTTTTTTGGAAAGCCCTGCTGTCCCTTCACGATAGGCCCAATCGAGCTATAGGTAGACTGTGTGATCTTCACTTCCCGATCACCGGGGTGGAAATCGCGGGGCTTTTTGAACGTGGTGTACGGTGGTCCCAGGGCCATCCCGCTTCGATTGTTGAAAAGCCCGCGCATCTGGATCAGAAACGCTTTGCGCCAGGTGTCTTCCCCAATCGCGAACGGATACGAGCATCCGACGCCCGCGACCGCGATGCGGTACCTGCCTGGCGCGACTAGCGAGGAAAAATCGAAGCGGTAGACGGCAGTGGCAGGATAGTTGTCCCGCTTACCCTGCCACATCGTGTCCGCCTCGTCCTTGCCTTTAATTCGCTGGCAGACACCGGACAGAACCGCTCTCCCGGTTTTGAGATTCACCACGGAGAACTTCGGGAGAGCCGGATATTCGTAGCCGCCGCCCGTACCCAGCCAGACCGACAGGAAGCCGTGTTTGAGAGGATCATCCGAACGAAAGCCGATCTGATTTACGTGAACGGCTTCCGAGTGGGTGAGAGAGTCAGCACACGGAAACGGCACGCTGGGTTGCTGCACGTTCAGCGCGTCAGCGAACCGGATGGTGTAGGTTTTGCCCGACGTCAGCGGCCTGGGCAGCTTCAGGTACACGATGTGCGACCAGACAAATTGTCTGGTGGGCTGGGCCCAATCGGTAGGCTTGGATTTGCGCCAAACTACGGCTGGCTGAACACCCTGCACGAAACCCGGATCCGCTGCGCTCTGCACTGTATAGGTCGCGGCGTTTTCCGCGGCATCGTCCAAAAGGGGGTCACCAGAGAACGTCTCGAAGGCGACGAATCCGTCCTTGCGAACTCCGATCAGATAGCCGATCTCCTTGCCACCGCGTTTCAAAATCACCGCGCTGCCATCCGCACGAGTGGTGTCGCCCGCCTGCGGCAAGTAGGGTTCGTAATGG
>JACMJB010000495.1 GCA_014380815.1 Armatimonadota bacterium | reverse complement strand
GCCTGCGCTTCTTTCGCCCGCGCCGCCGCGATGCCGACCTTCTGCCGCATCCCCTTGCTGTATGTTTTAACCCGGCGCTCCGCGGCTTCTCCCGGCAGCCCCGCCTCCTCCAACAGCCGGTTCAGGCTGGTGCGGGAGTAAGAAGCATGACCACTCAAAGCGACAAAATACTCCAGGTTCTCACGGCCCGAAAGGTTCGGGTACAGGCTGACCTGTTCTGGAATATAGGCGAGGAGCCGCCGCGCCCGCAGTGGATCGGCGTCCACAGACTCCCCGCCAACCCGCGCCTCGCCGCCTGTGGGGGTGAGAAACCCCAAAAATAGATTGATGGTCGTGGTTTTGCCCGCGCCATTCGCTCCCAGAAGGCAGTAGACTTCGCCGGGAGCCACCGATAAGTTCAGGCCATTCAGAGCCGTCTGACCGCTCTCATATTGCTTTGTTAGATTTACTGCTTCCAGCAAAACGTACCCCCTTCTTGGAAGTTCGTTGGGGCAGGGCGCTGGGCCTTGCTCCCACGGTCCGCTTCGGTTGCTCCGGGTGATTATTTCGTGGCGTTTGGGTCAAACTGATTTCGCGCGGCCACCGTCGCTCCTGCCGCGCCGACATCGTAAAGCTGTCCCAGCCGGTGCCACTTCGCATGACCGTCCGCGAACAGGTAATTTGATCCCTGCTGATACCGCTCCGTGGCTAGCCAGAACGATGGCGGCAAATTGTACGGCCCGCATTGGGTACCGAACGGCTGGAAACACATCGCAGGAAAATGGTCCGAAGTTCCATTGTCCTTCTGTTCAGCCACATACACGGTGCTGGCCGGATTTGGAACCGAGGCGAGCGTCGAGAAGCCCATCTCCGGGGTCAGATATACGTTAGTCACGTACGTGGTGCGCCGTACCTGTGTTTCCCCCGGAAGCGGTGTTTCCCAGTTGACAGATGGGTCTCCAGGCGCGCGATTGAGCAGTTTGCTTTTCGTGTAAGGCTGAACAACGTCAATCCAACTGACGACCCCACTATGATCAATGAGTGGGTAGCTTTCTTCGTGATCCTGGGCATACATTAGGATCGCCATACCAATCTGACGTACATTGGAAAGCGAGGCGGTCGCCCGCGCTTTGTCCCGCGCCTGGGCGAAAACAGGAAACAGTATCGCAGCGAGTACAGCGATAATGGCGATAACAACGAGCAGTTCAATCAGCGTGAACCCTGACCGTGAGGAGGTAGATTTCATGATGTCAACCCTTTTATGTGTTGGTAGTGGCGAAAAGTGCTCATTGAAAGAGCCGTTTGTTCGGGAAACACTCCGTAGTTTCTTCAGAGCGATATGGGTACCGAAATCGCATGTGGCGAGTCGGCGAAGTAGTACCGTTACACTCCTAAATTATGCCCCGATCCATCCTCAGGATTTGCCGTGGAATAGCTCCGCGAACACTCCTGCTACCCCGGATGGGGACGACCGACCTTACAGGCGAGACACAGGCGGCGGTTGACGAAGTGCGCTCCGGCGACCGCCAATGCTCCCAATATGACCAGGGGCATTCCTATCCATTCGTTTTCCCTCGCTTCAGCGACGCGCCCGGCAGCGAGCAATGCGAAACCGATCACCAGAAAAAGCAGGGCACGGCGGCGGCGATGCCCCCGAAAACCGACCCAGAGGCTCCCGCCTCCCAGCAACAGGGAAAGCCCGACCAGTATCCACTCCGTAGCTTCATGCGCCAGAAACCCCAATCCCACTAAGGGCAGAAGCGTTATCGCCAGCGGCATCACCGCGCAGTGCACCGCGCAAACCAGAGACGCGGTCATCCCCGCTTGATCAAGGTCGGCGCGTTTATCAAAAAGGTGGGGAAAGTGTGAGAAGAAACTTGACTCGGCTGATCTCAAAAGCTAACTCACAATCGCATATAACTTGCAATAACGTTGTTAAAGAGGTTATCACTTGCCGTGGGACGATGCAAACAAGTTTCAAAAACGCCTTTGCTAACAGCAGCAGTCTTCTGCTTCAGACATACTTAAGTCGCCTGTTCGGTTTTCGGCCCGTCGATCCCCCACCCCTCAGCACGGCAGTAAGCGTCGAAGTCCGCCAGGAGATCCGCCAGGGTGACGGCGGCAAGTTTTTCCACGAGCAGCGCTTCGGCTTGACGCAGCGTGTCGTCGAGCGCGGCGTTAACGACACGTTCGACCGCACAGCTTGGGGGGGATTCCCCGTCCTCCGTCGCAAACATCTGCCAGCCACCAACCGCACGGCGAATGTCGAGTAACGTGATCTCCGCAAGGTCGCAGGCAAGTATCCAGCCGCCGCCACGCCCCCGTTCCGACTTGACGTACCCGGCTTCTCGAAGTCCCACCATCGTCCTTCGGACAACAACCGGATTCGTCGTCAGCATTTTAGCGATTTGCTCCGAGGTGAAAGGCTGATCGTGTCGCGCCATGTGCAGCAGCACGTGCAGCATGCGGGAAAGCCGATTGTCTGTTTTCATTCCTTGACTTTATCGGGCAGCAAGCGACGGGGCAACGGCACGCACCGCTGCCGCGGCACGCTTCTCGGCAAGCAGCTTTTCAAGGAGATACAACGTCACTATTGGGCCAACTTTCGTGCCGGCTGCCGTGGCGTGTGCCAGATGCGCCCAGGAATCACTGGCGTTGCCGACCACGAAAACGCCGGGTCGGCTGCTGCGCCCCCCGGCATCCGTCTTTGCGATTCCGAACTCATCTACCTCGCATAAGGACGCTGCCAGGTCAGAGGCCGCTCTGGATTTCGCCACGATCCAGGTGGCATCGCAGGCAATTTCGTGACCGCTTTCTGTCGAGACGCCGACCAGTTTCCCCCCGCGATGAATAAGACCCGTCACCTCATCGCGCGTGACTCCGATATTGAGCAGCCGCAAGCGTTCCGCGTCCGCTTCGTTGAAGGCGTGCTGTGAAACGACGATAACCTGCGGCGACCACATGAAGACCCAGGATGCCATGTACGCCAGGCGCTCCGGCAGCCCGAAGACGACAAAGCGCTGGTTGCGAACTTCGTAGCCGTCAAAGCACGGACAGACTTTCACATCGCGCCCCCATGCCTCAGGTAGCCCCGACAGCGGGGGAAGCTCATCAACGGTGCCCGTCGCAAGCACAACTGTCCGCGCTCTGACCGTGCCGCTGCCACTCTGGACATCAAACAGACCGTCTTCGCGCGGACGGATGCTCTGCACTGCTTCTGCTCTGATTTCCGCCCCGTAGCGAAGAACCTCGTCACGTGACCGCGCCAGCAACTCCGTCGGCGTTATGCCGTCAAAGCCTAAGAACTCACGCACTTCCTCGACAGCAAAGATGCGCGGCTTGCCGCCGTCATAGACAAGGGTTGGACGGCCTGCGCGTCCGAGGAAAAGGGCAGCGCTCAATCCGGCAACACCGGCGCCGACAATAACAGAATCGAAAATCTCCATATCCACCTCCACCACTTAAACATCAGCGCACTCATGCGCTGACGGCGAACTGGTTTGCATCCTATCATGTAACAATTGAAGTTACAATATATTTATGCCAGGGAATTCGAGAGGGCCGGGCGTTGTAAACGAACAGGCAGCATCGCGCCCCTAACCGGGAGCCACCACCGATGGAGCATGGCTTCCTACCGCCAACGCCGCGCAAAGCCGACACGGCGCTGTGCGGGCGCGGGCGCGGGCGCTACGGGACTAGCCGAAAGAAAGCGTTCTACCTGCTGATGCCGGGGACACTGATGATCTCCGATCAGGTGACGCTTGCATCGTCGCATGAACTGCTGTACAAGATGCCGATGGTCCGCCCGATGGTTGGGGCGTTCTGCCTGCTCAGCTTCATGGGGCTGTGGAACCGCTTTCTCTGGCCGCAGGTCCGCAGGTCCTGCTGCATACCAAGAAGCAGTACACGCTGCCGATCGCGCTCAGCCAGATGGTCGGTATCTACACGCAGCAGTACGGAATGCTGATGGCGGGAACGCTGGTCGCCGTGCTGCCCGTGATCGGGCTGTTCTTCCTGCTTCAGAAAGAGTTCGTGGCGGGGCTGACCTCAGGCGCGGTCAAGGGGTGGGTCACCAGTACTTCCAGTCGCCCGTGGTTACAATATAAATCCCCAGTGCAAGGTTGGTCACGGCGTGGGCGATGATGCAGGCAAAGAGGCTGCGAGTGGTTCGGAGCAGAAACGCATAGGCGGCGGCGCAGACGAAGGCAACCAACCATTCGGAGTGAGAAGCAGCGAACATCCCCGCCACGACCAGAAAAGCCACGGCACTGTAGGAGCCGAGCGGGACCCGCTTGAAGTCGTCCAGGTCGGTGACAAATCGCAGCAGGAACGAGCGCCAGAAGACCTCCTCCATGAGCGGCACCATTAGGACTAGGCCATAAAAGCGCAGCGCGAAAAACCCATAGCGCAGCGCGGGGTCCGCGATTGCGACAAGCGGATTATACGCGGTCCGCTCCCCCAGGTGGGGGTAGGGAATCCAGCGGTCGAGCAGCACCCATTCGGCGAAGACCGCCAGCCCTACCAGAAGCGCGGCGGGCAGGACGCGCCACTCCGGCTTGATCTCCTTGCGCCATGCTTTCCCAAAAAACAGCAGGGCCGCGGTGACCGCGATGGCTTTCAGTGCATAAAGCGAAACATACCACTCTTCGGGCGCCTTTCCCTCAGCTGCGGTCAGCAGCAGAAACAGGGCCATCGGCATGACATAGGGCAGCCAGTCCGGCAAGCGGCTTGAGGGCGTTGCGATGCTCGAAGAGGGGGTGTTGATCATGGGTTGGTCCTGCCAGCAGGGTTCTATTCTAGGGTAGGTCCGGGACTACCTGTTTTTAATCAAACGCTTTCAGTCACCGATGCTTGACGGTAAAGAGCGGTCAAAACTTAATGTTGTCTTGATATGAGGATCCCAACAGCCGTGTATCCTGTCACTGCATTTGTCGGTATCCAGTGCATCGCAGACAAAAACCGGTGCAGGAGGAAACCAACCCGTGTTTCGTATCAAGATCCGTGCCGCAGGTTTTACGCTGATCGAGCTTTTGGTAGTGATCGCAATAATTGCGATCCCGGCCGCGATCCTCTTTCCTGTTTTTGCCCAGGCACGCGAATCCGCTTACAAGGCTACCTGCTCCTCCAATCTGCGGCAGTTGGGGACGGCGTTTTCGATGTACGCGATAGATTATGACGATACCTTGGCAAGGGTGGCGAGCCGGGCAAGTCCAACACCCTGACCGCGCTGCTTCGCTATGACCGGGAGTGGCGCGAGCGCGGCGCGTACGCCTCTCCTGCCGACGTGGTCGCACGCTGGGATGGCATGACGGCATCGGGCTGCGTTTGGGGGCCGAACCGGGTGTTGTATGTTACCAGCCACCACGCCCCGGAGTTCTATCTTTTTCGACTGCCTCGGTCTGGG
>JACMJB010000494.1 GCA_014380815.1 Armatimonadota bacterium | reverse complement strand
GCCATCACTTCTTAGACTAATGCAGACAGCAGAGGCGTCGTCTCGCTGGCTCTGGTTCTGACTGCGGGCAAGCTGATTTTTGAGCTTGGTTCCATTTCTGGATGCACTGCCGATTCTGGATGCACTGCCGATTGTGCTGATTTACCAGAATCAAGAACCGCTCGAAAATATCATCGAAAATGCGCCAACTGACGCCGCACGATTTCCTCACCAGCCCCGACTGCCGTTGCCGCCGCAGCAAATGCTTGCACTTGCTTGATTTCGTGTTCAAGGCTTCTACGATGCTTGTCTTACCACGTCATAGCGGAGCTTTGACGGCACTCCCTTTATCGCAAATCGGGTGTACTTCAGCGGGTGAACATCCGCCGAAAGCATTTTACGATAAGCCTCCCAGGCATCGGAGCAACGCGGCAAATCCCAGTACGAGGCAGGGATTTCCTCGCTTCGGAGCTTTTCAAAAGCGGCCTCACCGCGATCCGCGATCCGCGACGGACGGGGCACTACTACCCCGTGATCTCTTGATCCAGAGCGATTCGCCTTGGCTGAAAGAACTACCCTCTGGTAGATCTGTGTGGCAAGGCGGTTCTGCCCGCCACCGGGTGTCGAATCTGGACCTGTGGCTTTCTGCACTCCATCAGCCTGCCATCACCCTGCCGGGCAGGAAACAGAGTGGTGCTCGGAGAAACGAGCAATGGTTCCGAACGCGGTGGGGAGTTTATCGCGTACGGTTCGATTTCTAACGCTGGCGAGCACGGAACGAAAAGTATCGTCGGCAAGGATGCAGCAACGATGACCAGGGACGGCAAGATCGGGATCGGGATTATCGGCTTCGGTGGGATCGCTCAAGCGGCACACGCGCCGGGGTACCGCAAGGTCGCCGATCAGTGCGAGATCGTGGCGGTCGCGGACATTGACCCGACTCGCCTTGAGGAGGCCAAGAGCGAGAAGTGGGGTATCACCCAGACCTTCGAGGATTACAAAGACCTGCTGGCGCTTCCAGAGATTGATGCCGTTTCCGTCTGCACCCCAAACTTCGTCCACCTCCAGCCGACACTGGATGCATTCGCGGCGGGCAAGCATGTTCTCTGTGAAAAGCCGATGGCGATGAACTCCGACGAAGCCAAACAGATGATCGCCGCCGGGGAAAAGGCGGGCAAACAGCTTCAAATCGGCTACAACTTGCGCTTCGGCTCCGGCCCTCAGTCGCTCAAACGGGCCGTCGCGGCGGGCCAATTCGGCGAGATCTACCATGCCCGCGCCCAGGCGATTCGTCGGCGCGGTGTCCCAAGCTGGGGCGTCTTTACCCAGAAAGACAAGCAGGGCGGCGGTCCGCTCATAGATATTGGTGTCCACATCACCGATATGACGCTCTGGCTGATGGGCCATCCCAAGCCGATTGCCGCCTCCGGCACGGCGGTCACGAAATTTGGCACCAAAGAGGGCGTCCTCGGTCAAATGGGTCAGTGGGACCCCAAGATATACACGGTGGAGGATTTTGCCACGGCTTACGTCCGCTTCGATAACGGAGCCACCTACTCGCTGGAATCCTCGTTTATCGCGAACATCGCGAAAGAGGAGTTCTCCACACATCTGTTCGGGACCGGTGCGGGGGCGTACCTGAATGCCAGCACCAACCAAGTCACCCTGTACCGCGAAGAGTTCGGGACACTGACCGACACCACGCCCGGCTGGCTTCCCAGCGTTCCATCGTCGCACGGGGAAGAAGTGAAACTGTTCGTGAAAGCGGTCAAGGAGGGGCTTGAGGTCGCCTCGCTGGGCGCGGCTTCCGGGGAACAGGCGCTGATGGTCACCCAGATCATGGACGCCATCTACAAATCCTCCGAACTGGGCCGCGAGGTGACCATCGAGTAGCCATGGCGCTCTGCACGGTCCACTATTTCAGTAGCGCGCTGGGTCGCCAGACTGCCGCAAACGTCCTTCTGCCGGAGGTCGGTACCCCGCCCTATCCCGTCCTGTATCTGCTGCACGGTCTGTCCGATGATTACACCCTTTGGGGCCGCCGATCCAACATCGAGCGGCATGTCGCAGAGGTCCCACTGATCGTGGTGATGCCCGATGGCGGACGCGGCTTCTACTCGGATGCGGTCGCGGGTGAAAAGTTCCAGACGGCGCTTGCGGTCGAGTTAGTGGACCGCATTGACCGCACCTTCCCCACTCACGCGGCGCGCGAAGGCCGTTCCGTGGCGGGTCTTTCCATGGGTGGGTATGGGGCGATGAAGTTCGCCTTCACGTACCCGGAGCGGTTTCACGCGGCGGTGAGCCTCTCAGGCGCGGTCGGCTGGGGCAATCGGACGACCGGTCGAAACCAGGAGCCGATGTCTGAGGAGTGGCTGCGAATCCTGGGTCCGGGCTATAGGGGCGGCCCGAACGATCTTCACGCCCTGGCCGAAAAGGCCGACCCGGCAACGCTCCCCGCACTGCGGATTGACTGCGGCGTTGAGGACTTCCTGATCGCGGATAACCGGGAGTTTCATGCCCATCTGGACACGCTCGGCATCTCCCACGAGTACGCTGAACACCCCGGCTCGCACAACTGGGACTACTGGGATCTCCACGTCCAGGACGCTATCGCGTTCCACAAAAAGGCGCTCGGGTTCTGAAAGCGCAAAGCGGGCGACGCAACTCAAACCGGCCTCCGCGTGTCTGTCAACAGAGAAGAGAGGAGTGGTTTTTCATGGATTTAATGCCGCTGGGTTATTTTGGAACACAGGAGATTTTTGTGGGAGTCTGGGGAATACTCTCGCTCGCGACAACTGCCTTCTGGATCGTGATGCTGGTTGACGCCGTCCGGCGTGAGTTCAGCGACAGCAATATGAAACTGATCTGG
>JACMJB010000493.1 GCA_014380815.1 Armatimonadota bacterium | reverse complement strand
GTAGTGGAGGAGGTCAAAAAGTGCATTGTGCTTATCGAGGACGCGTACCGGCGACTTGGTATCACCGAGTATCGCTATCGTCTCAGCCTGCATGACCCCAAGGATACGGAAAAGTATGTCCGCAATCCCGGCCTCTGGAAGCAGGCCGAGGACGAACTTCGGCGCGTCTTTGCCGAACTAGACCTGCCCTATATCGAAGGGGTCGGCGAGGCGGCTTTTTACGGTCCGAAGATTGACATTCAGCTTCGAAACGTGCTGGGCCGTGAGGAGACGGTTTCGACCGTGCAGGTAGACCGGCATCTGCCCGAGCGGTTCGAGCTGGAGTTTATCGGCGAAGACAGCAAGGTGCATCGCCCGGTGATGATTCATCGCGGCTACCTGTCCACGATGGAGCGGCTGGTCTCGTTTCTGATCGAGCACTACGCGGGCGCATTCCCGCTCTGGCTTGCCCCGGAACAGCTGCGGATACTTCCCATCGCGGACCGCCACACCGTCTGGTGCGAGGAGCTAAAGACCGCGCTCGCTGCCGCGGGCTTCCGCGTGACCGTGGACGGGCGTTCCGAAAAGACGGGAAAGAAGGTCGCCGAGGCGCAGGTCGCCAAAATCCCCTACATGCTGGTGGTCGGCGACCGGGATATTGAAGCCGGAAATGTTTCGGTCCGCAGCCGCGAACAGGGAGACCTGGGGCCGCGCCCCATCGCGCAGTTGATCGCGGATCTGAAAGCGGAGATCGCCGCTGTTTGAATTCGGTAGGGGACCAGAGGCCGTGGAACGAAGCGAAAATAAAATCTCACGGCGTGGTGCGAATCTAGCCGGGGCGGACCTTCACGAAGCCGATCTCCAGCAAGCCGACCTGCGCGGGGCAAATCTGACCGGCGCGAACCTGTCCGGGGCCTTGCTGCGACAGGCAAGGCTCCGCGGGGCGACGGTGGCTGGCGCAAACCTCGCGGGCGCGGACCTGACGGATGCCGATACCTTCGCGCTGCGCTATGACGAGAACACCCGGTGGCCGGAGGGCTTTGACCCGGTCTCGCGGTGCCCTTCCCGCGGGATCGCCGCCGAGGAGCCGGGACACGGAACGCAGTCCTTCACCCGGAAGGTGACGGAGACCTTCTTCGACGATCAGGGGCGACTCCGCCAGATACCGATGCGGAGCGATGCCAAGAAGATTGTTGTGCTGCGCCGCCTGGTTCGTGAGTTTTCCCTGGGACAGCGATACACCGAAAAGGAGGTGAGCCTGATTTTGGGCCGCTTTCATGAAGACTACGCCTCTTTGCGGCGGATGATGGTGGATTACCGATTCATGGCACGGGCGCGCAGCATCTACTGGCGGACCTGGGTGGAATCACCCGAAGCGGACTGAACCAAATTCCCATGTGATTAATCCCACGAAGGCGGGCACCGCGTTTCAATTGGTGGCATAATACGGTCACATCGGCTTTGTCATCGCTCGGACGTTGGTTCTGTCACCAAGGGAGGTTATCAGGATATGTCTGCCGTCATCGCCCCGCCGCGCGAGTGCGCGCCACCGCCTGCCATGCGCCTCGCGGATCCGCCCGCTGAGCACCTGCATCTGCACCTGGTCCGCACCCACTGGGCCACCTGCCGCCACGAGAATCTCGGAGCGCACCTTCAGGACGCGCTCACCGCACTCGATGCAGAGGGATGGGAGGTTGTCTCCGTGTTTGTCGTCGGCATTACCCCCGAGGTAATCCTGCGCCGCCACTATCAGCCACTGGACGCATAGAGAGACGGAGTGGCCGCTCTGCCGGGTCCGAGACCTTCAGACCCGGCTTGTTATCGGCTGGGATTATCTGCTAGGGTCACCAGGTAACGATCCAGAGCATCCTCCCACGGGCGCAGATCGTTCATGCCGCGCATCTCCAGAGCCAGAGGGCGCAGGGGCGAGAACGCGGGGCGGCGCGTCGGTGAGTTGAATTTTTCCGCGTATTCCGCGCCGGTAATCGGGACGACTGGGGTCTTCAGTTCACTCTTTTTGACGATCGCCTGGGCGAACGCGAACCAGGAGCAATGACCCGCGTTGCTGATGTGGTAGGTGCCCGGCAGGAGTGGCGCTTCGAGAAGGTCCGCGAGCTTTCCCGCCAGATCCGGGGTGAAGGTAGGGCAGCCCACCTGATCGGAGACTACCGGCACTTCGGGCAGCTTTTGGGCCAGCCGCTGGATCGTGGTGACAAAGTTCTTTCCGTGGATACCAAACAGCCACGAGGTGCGCGCGATGATATGCCGATGCGGCAGTGTCTGCCGCACCAGCTGCTCACCGGCCTCCTTCGAGGCGCCATATGCCCCCAATGGATTGACCCGGTCGAACTCGGTGTACGGGGTTCCCTTTTCGCCGTCGAAGACAAAGTCCGTGGAAACATAGACCATTATCGCACCAACTGCCGCCGCCGCGCTGGCGACGTTCCAGGCGCCCAGCGCATTGCCTCGATAGGCCCCCTCCAGGTCGCGTTCCGCGCCGTCTACGTTTGTCCACGCGGCGCAGTGGAGGATGGCATCGGGGCAGAGAGCGCGGATCTGCTCCCTGCAGGCGGCGGTATCCGTGATGTCGAGCGGCAGAAAGCCGGGCCGAATCTCTCCCTCACCGTTCGCCCGCGCACTTGCGGTCACCAGATGGCCTCTTGAAGCCATCACCTTGCATACGTCGGTTCCTAGCATTCCGGCGGCGCCCGTAACCAAAACCTTCATCTCGAACCTGCTTTCTGTCCGCGGAATGGTACCGCCAACAAAGACTTGCTCCTAGCGGGGAACCTCGACCCCCTCCAGTATGCCACGCAAAACCCGGTCCGGGCCAGACCCTTCGATCTCTGCCTCCGGGCGAAGCAGAATGCGGTGGCGCAGGACCGGCAGCGCCATGGTTTTGACATCGTCCGGGGTCAGGAAAGGACGACCCCGTATCAAGGCAAGCGCCTTGCTCGCCGCAAGCAGGGCGACGGTCGCCCGCGGGGAGGCGCCGAGCGTCAGCTGACGGTTCTCGCGGGTCCGCCGAACAATGGTAGTGACGTAACTTAGGATGCGAGGTTCAACTGCCACGCCGGTCAGGCTGGTACGCGCGCGCAAAAGGTCCGCGACGCTCGCGACAGGCTCCAGTCCGGCGGTCGCCAGGTTTGCCGCCTGGAACCCCTGGTCGTAGGCGCGCAGCATCGCCATCTCCGCCGCCTCATCGGGGTAGGTGATGTTCACCTTAAGAAGGAATCGGTCAAGCTGTGCTTCGGGGAGGGGGTAGGTGCCTTCATACTCCACCGGGTTTTGTGTGGCAAACACCGTGAATACCGATGGCAGCGAGTGCGTCTCCCCGTCAATGGAGACCCGGCGCTCCTCCATCGCCTCCAGCAGGGCAGCCTGCGTCTTGGGGGGGGTCCGGTTGATCTCGTCGGCGAGCAATATCTCCGTGAAGACAGGCCCTTGCCGCAGGTGAAAAACGCTGGTCGCCATGTCCAGAACATTGGTGCCGCTGATATCGGAGGGCATCAGGTCGGGCGTGAACTGAATCCGTTTGAAATCCGCCTGGCAGGCAGCGGCGATGGAGCGCACCAGCAGCGTCTTGGCGGTTCCGGGCACGCCCTCGACGAGGGCGTGCCCCCCCGCGACCAGTGCGACCATTGCAGCCTCGATGACCTCGTCCTGCCCCTGGACCGACTTATGGACCTCGCGGACGACCCGCGCGGCAAGATCCGAAACAAACGCCGCCGCTTCTTCGTCCCCGTGGTTCAAAGTCGGGGCGGGCGGTGACACGGCGCGGTCCTCGCTGAGATCGAAGACCGTGGTCCCGCCTGTGCCGCCAGACAGCAAGCCGCCAGGGGGCAGGCTGCTAGGCGCGGAAGGCTCCGGCATGGTCGCTTCCTCCAAGTTCCAGTTCCTTTCTGAGTCCCTCGATGGCGGTGACAAGGCGGAGTAGTTCCGTCTCCCCAAGCCCGGGTTTTGGTTTCGCTTTCTTGATTCTGCGTCTGCTCTTCGCGCCGCTCGGGGGTTCCGTCTCCTTTTCCGGCTCAAGGGGAGCTTCCGAGGCCTCGACCCTGGCGCGGCACTCCGCGACAATCCGCACCGTGCGCTCGGCAAGTGCAGCTCTTTCCGCCTCACCGAGAGCGGGAACCTGGGCCACCGCCTGGAGTACGACCTCCGAGATCGGGGCATCGAGTGGCATTCCCGCCGCGCGGCAAAGGTCCCGCCAGAAGATGCGGTGAACGCTGCTCAAGGCGGCGTCCGTGGCCTGGGCACGACGATAGAGGTCCGCCAGCGAAGCGACATACTCGCTGGAAACCCGCGGCGGTGCCGCGAGCGGGAGGGGCAGGCCAAAACGCCGCGATGCGGAATAAGCCATCAGCAGGAAAAGGGCGGTGATCTGCCAGAACGCAAGCTGACCTGGTCGGCCAATCGCGGTCCAGAAAGTATTTGCCTCCCGGTATCCCTGATGATATTCGTCGAAGAGGACCCGAGATCGCCGCCCGGAGGCATAAGATTCTATGATCTGGGTGACAAAGCGGGCGTTATCTTCGTTTGCCAGGTGGATATTGTCGGGGATGCCGGCATCGGCGACGGCGACTACCAACCCTTTTCCGTAGGGGATCGCAACGGAGAGGGGAAGGCGGTCCGCGATCAAGATCACACTCTCCTGTGGTGCGCTGGTGAACCGTTTTTCACCCGGTGCGTCCAGGCGGGAGACGCCTTCAAAAAACAGCGCGGGCTGCCGAACCGAGAGCGCGGCTGCCGCTGGGTCCGGCGGGAGTGGAGATGCCTGCAGTGTCCGCACGGCCTGCGCCGCCTTCTTTGACTCTGCGGCCTTCTTCCTTTTGTTGTCCTTATCGTCCCCACGGAAAAAATTGAGGGGGGTATCCTCCGACATTCGCAGCCCCAGTGTGTCGGAGAGGTCGTCGCTCGCATCCGTGAAGACCAGCAAAACCCCGCCGCCGGACACCCAGCCGAGGGCGTCGCCTACCTCCTGCTCGGACCACTGCCCCGCCGCCCCGCCGACCGAATACGGGCCGGTAACCACCACACCGACTCCGGCGGGCCACTCTTTAGGCCTTCGCTGCCAGCGAGTGACAGGGACCCCACGGGTTTCCAGAAGCCGATAGAACGCCTTCCAGCCACCAGGTTGCACGGAATAGCTGGAGCGGTACTCCGTGCCGATCGGGTCTGCGGGCGGCTCGCTCTGCCGGGCAATGCCAAACGAGAGGGCCGCGAAAAGCAGGAGCAGCGCGACGAGGATGAGCGTGTCGCCGCCTGGCTTCGGAAAACGCCGCCGCGGCTCCGGTGGGGGTGAGAGACTCATGGCGCCCCGCCTCCCACGACGGATCGGTCGGCCTCATCGGCCCCATCGGGATCAGCACTCTGCGCGTTTGTAGCTGGCGGCAGAGTGCCAAGGGCATCGTGCACCCGAACCACCGCTTCGAACTCCTCGGCGGTGCCGGTGCGGCGACCGTACCAGAGTCGGTCAAAGAGGCGGGTCGCGGGAAGCAGCGTGTTCGATGCGGCGGCGGAGCGGTTTCGCAGCTCCCGCTGATACTCCCAGTTTGTCTTGTTCGGCTCCAGTACCAGAAAGCCATCGTCCCGGAGCCGCCGGAGCGAAGCGATATAGGCCATCCGTATCGCCTCCCGGTAGGCGCTGCGCGCCGCCAGAGCGCGTGCCGCCCCCAGCGGGTCGTCAATGCCCTCCCCGGTCAGATCGAGGGCAAGGTCCGACGGGTCAGTGCGCCGCCGCTTGCGCCGCAGACCCGAGAGCCATCCCCGCGCGTTCGCGGTCCGCGCCAGCAGGTAAAGAGCGACCAGCGCGGCGACACCCAGGAGAAAGTACAGAAGGAACTGTAGAAATTTCACAAATCCTTCAACGACCCCGGTGTTCGGGGACCGCGTGCCGCGCGGCCCTCGTGTCATCTTTCTCAGCCATTCCGAAAACCGCTCGGCGGTTCGCCGAAGCCAGCGGGTAAAGGCCGTCCACCAGGACGGCACCGAACTCTTGGCGGATTTCGCGGAGCGGCGAAGCGCGTCAAACTCCTTCTCGGCAAGAAGACGGCGGGCCTGGTCCCGTGCATCCCCTGACGGTGGTATCGCTTCCGAGGAGAGAAGCAGTGCCCGCAGCGCGGAAAGCTGCCGCCCCGCCGAATCTGCGTTCGGGGAGTTGTCCAGCGTGGCGAGAAGAGGGCGAGTATCAACGGGGACCGATGCGCCGCCGGGATAAGTCACCCGCCTGACCCGTGCCAACCGGGCACGGAGCGCGTCCTTCCCGGACTCTTCGGCATCCGGTTCTTCCAGAAGGCGTTGACACTGGGCGACAAGGTCGCGGTACTCGGCGAGTGTTTCCGCGTTCGCGGCCTGTCCGGTCGCCCAAAGACCGATGACCACGACAATCCCTGCCGACTGGAAACCGCGACGGCGTTTCACGACGGTGCCACCGGGACTTTCTGCTTTCCCTCAGAGGCGGGGCGGGGTTCGGGGTTGGCGGCGATCCCGCCAAATGGGTCCGGGGCCAGGGGATAGCTCATCTCCTCCGCCGCCGCCTGGATGTCAATGCCCTCGCGCCGGACGCGCAGGTCGTAGTAGAGCAGCGTCGCGCCGATCCCACTGATGGGCGCGACGAGCAGAAGGCTGATCCCTAGAATGCAGAGGGTCAGCGCAAACACCTGAGACTGCTGCGCGGCAGGATTCGCCTCCTGGGTCGGCAGAAGGAGATTCAGTATCAGCAGGATCAGAGCGTAAAGCCCGATCCAGAGGAAAAATCCGAGAAGGTTTGTCAGAAGCACGAAGCCAAGGGTTTTTCCGAAAGCATGACTCGCGAGCGACCACGAGCGCCGGAGGGCGCTTCGGCTCCCTTGCTGCTCCAGAACGATGGATTGCGCAGTGTACAAGGTCATGGTGATCGCCAGAAACGTGCCGATACCACTGAGAACCGCTCCCAGTATCAGCGACAAAAAGCCGGTAGCCACCGCCCCAGCCAGGAGCGGTCCGATGCGCTGGAGCATTCGGCGCCACGCGGAACCGACGGTCGTTTCCCGCCCCGTCATCCGGTCCTCGACAACGATGCAGGTAGCGCCAGTCTGCATGATCTGGGCGACCGTCAGCAGAGGGAGCACCAGAAGCGTTAAACCGAGAAACTGCAGAAAGAAGGCGAACGAGGCATTAGAGGAGTTCGTGCCATCCTGGGAGGCCGACTTGACAAACGCGGCGTACGGGCCGATCAGCACCGCGAGGGCCGTCAGCATCACGGGAACGTACGCGACCGCGGAAACCCCCGCGAGAAGCGCAAACTTCTCGCGGTACAGATCGAACGCATCGTCGAGGATGTCTCGAACGGTGCGAGGTCTCAGATCGGCGAATCGCGTGATCTCCACAGGGGGCGGCTCGACCTTCCGTTAGCAGGAACGATTAAGAGAAAAAGGGGATAGGGCGGGGATCAAGCGTCGCCCGCCGCCACCTTCACCATCGTCGGCCGCAGCACTTTGCCGTTGAGCAGGTACCCTTTTTGCAGCTCTTCGATCACCGAGTTTTCCGCGTACTCGGTGGTCTCCTCGCGAAGGACCGCATTGTGCAGGTTGGGGTCGAACTCCTCACCCGTCGCCTCGATGGGGGTCACCCCTTCGCGGGTCAGAAACTCCTGCATCTGCCGATAAACGGCATTCACCCCTCCAACCAGTTTTTCATAGTCCTGGGTCTGAGACGCGGCCTGAAGCGCGCGCTCGAAGTTATCCGCGATGGGCAAGAGACGCGTCAGCAGGTCAGCATTCATCACGGAGCGGAGCGTCTCCTTCTCCTCTTCGTTGCGGCGCTTGTAATTGGCGAAGTCCGCCCGCGCCCTCAGAAAGGCTTCCTGGCTCTCTTCGGCACGCCGGTTGGCGGCTTCCAGCTCGCTGTGAAACGATGCGTTGTCTCCTGCCAGGGACTCGTCCTGCGACACCGCGTCACTTCGTTCCTCAAGCTCCGGCTCGTTTGAGGGAGAGTCATCTACGGTCGTGCTATCGTTGTTTCGCGCTGACATTCGCTGTTTGTAGCTCCTGTGATTCTGGAGTGCGTTTTTGAGAAATCGTGCAGGCATCGTGTGTCTTCGCCCCTTCCACCGGAAGCACTGCGGGTTCGTTTTCAGGGGGCGACGCGAAGCTGAGTCAAAATCTCGCCGACTGTGCGGGCCATCAGATCAACCGCGGCGGCGGAACGGGCATAGTCCATGCGGGTCGGTCCAAAAACCCCGATGGTTCCTGCTTCGCGGGCACCGACATAATACGGCGAAGAGACCACGGCATAGTCCATCATCCCAGGAAGCCCGCTCTCCGCGCCGATCGTCATCTGGACCGCGGAGACAGAGCGGGCCGCGGAGTGGGCGGGAACGGTCGTCACGAGCGCTCGCTCCAGCATCTCCAGAAGGGCGGCTCGTTCCTGAAGCAGGGTAAGGAACTGACTGAGCCGGTCCACGTCACGGAATTCCGGATGCTCCAGGGCCGCGTGGGTACCCTCGATCACCATTTCGTCCGCATCTTCGCCCGCGGCGCGCGCCGCCTGCACCGCCTCCTGACAGAGCCGAATCCAGGCGTCGGAGAGACGCCACAGTTCGCCCGGGACCGTTTCGGCGCTGGGTACGATCCCCCGGAGAAGGGAGAGGGCAGATCCGACAAAATGTGCATTCATCGCATTCGCGAGCAGCAGCGCCTCCGATGCGGAAAGCGCAAGGTCAGCGATCACCCGGCTTTCCGTGTGGCCCGTTGAGAACAGCAGGACCAGCAGCGTCTTGGCCGCGCCCGCCGGGGAGACAAAAACCTGTCGAAGCTCCGTATCCCCAAGCGAAGGCGGAGTGGCGAGGGCGGGGAGCCGGGTCATCGCGGTCAGAAGCTGACAGGTCTTCCGCAGAATGGTGTCCAGTTCCGAGGAGGCTGAGGAGACCGCCTGCCGCATCCGGGCTGCTTCCCCTTCCTGAATGACCGGCAGCGCCATCAGGCGATTGACATAAAAGCGATAGCCGCGGTCGGAGGGGACCCTTCCCGCCGACGTATGCGGCTGACGGAGATAGCCCCGCTCGCTCATCTCCGCCATCTCGTTGCGGACGGTCGCGGATTTGACGCCGAGGCTGTATCGCTGCACCAGGACCTGTGACCCGACCGGCTCCGCGGTCGCGACGTAGTCCTCGACAATCGCCTGTAATATTCGCTGTTTTCGAGCGTCTAGTTCCATAAAAACGTTCCCGTCCAAGACCCGAATTCTGGACCGGGATACCTCGATTATAGCTCTTGCAGCGTGAAGTGTCAATCGAAGAGACGGTCATAGCATCACGTTTCAACATCTGTAGAATTGATGATATGATGTGGTATGCCTAAGATTATCGGGAAAAAACGGAAAACAGAGTCCGAACTCGCTGCGGAAACTGCTGCCCAGGAGCTGGTGTGGATTGGGGATGCCGCCGCCGGCTTCAAAGCGCTTGGGGACCCTACCCGCCTTCGTATCGTCCTGTTTCTCTGCGCTGCCTTCCCGCCACAAGCCGCCCCCGACAAGCAGGGATCAGCAGCGGTTTCCGATGGTTCCGAAAGCGGAGCGGCGGAGGCCGGGCTGGGAGCAGTGACCGTTGGAGCGATCGCACTGCATTTGACTGGCTTGGATAAAGTCACCTCCAACGTTTCGCATCATCTGAAAGAGCTTCGGCATGCCGGTCTGATCACGATGAAGCGTCGTGGGAAGAATATCCTCTGCCAGGCGGCGCCGGAAGCGCTGGCTGCGCTAACCGCGGTGCTTTGTGGGGGCGGCGGCGGATCGAATCGCTGGCTGGAATTGTCCTCGCCTGAAGAGGGGGCGGCAGCCCAATGACCGCCACCGCCGCAATGAACGGACCGAGCACGGACCGGACCCGATTCAGCCGCGACCTGGACTCGATTCGCGAAAAACTGCTTCAGATGACCGGCATCGCCGATGAGATGCTGACCGACGCGGTCGAAGCGCTGCTCTCCCAGAATGCCTCGCTGGGGGAAGTCGTCATCGGGCGCGACGATGCCATAGACGACCTGGACCGCCAGATCGATCAGGAGGTACTGCTGCTGCTCACGACAGAGCAGCCCGTGGCGTGCTTTAGCCTGCGATTCCTGAGTGCGACGCTCAAAGTCACCACCGATCTGGAGCGGATCGGGGACCATGCGGTCAACATCGCCCTGTCCGCTCAGCGCATGGCTGAGGATGGTATCGGTTACGAGTCCCTGATGGATGTGCGCAAATCTCTCCAGATCGCTCGGGGCATGCTCGGCGATGCCCTTCAGGCGTTCACCCAGCATGACCCCCGGCTGGCGACGGCAGTGATCGAGCGCGACGACGAGGCGGATATCCTGTACCGCGAGGCGCAGCGGGAACTCCGCGCCGCGATGCAGTCAGAAGACAGTGCGCCGAGGGACCGTGACCGCCC
>JACMJB010000492.1 GCA_014380815.1 Armatimonadota bacterium | reverse complement strand
GTGGGGGGGTTGGTGCTGGTCGCGACGGCGGGCGAAGGCTGGACGGACGCGGCCCGCGAGACGCGCCTCGCGGAACGCGATGGGTCCAGCACGATCACCTCGTGGGTCGCTACGACGGGGAAGCCCGTGCGAATCGGGGATCTGGCGCAGGCCACCCCGGATTACCAGCCGTTCTTTACTGACATTCGGTCCGTCCTCGCGGTCCCGATCGCGCTAGAGCCAGAGGAGCGCGTCCGCGGCGTCATCAACCTGGAATGCGTGCGCGATGCTGCGTTCACCGACGGTGATGAGGCGTTTGTGCAGGCACTAGCGGACCTTTCGGCGATGCGGCTGGCGATGGAGGACCTGCGGGCGCGCGAGGCGGCCTTGGTGCAGATGGGCAAGGAACTCGCCGCCGCGCCGGACCCGGACTCGCTAATGCACCGGGTCGTCGCAATCACACAGGAGATCCTGCGCTTCGAGGACTGCTCCCTGTTCTTCCTGGACCCCGCGAGCCATCGCCTGGTGCTGGTGGCCACCCGTGGACAGGCGCTTTCCCCGCAGGTTAAGATGGCGGCCTATGAACTTGGTGAAGGGCTGACGGGCTGGGTGGGACAGCACGGGGTGCCGATCCGGGTACGGGACCCGCGCACGGACCCGCGCCACAAAGGTCTGCACCGGGAGTTAAGCGAAGACGAGACCGGGGCGTTCCTTGCCGTGCCGATCAAATCGCTTGCCGGGGTGGTCGGCGTTTTGCGCGTTCTGCGCCGAAAATCCACCTCTCCCTGGTTTCCCAACGACTTCACGCTCGCCGACCAGGAGGTGCTGGCGACGATCGCCTCGCAGGTCGGGGCCGCGGTGGACAACGCAAAACTGACCCAGCGCCTGCTCCAGTCTGAGCGGCTGGCGGCCTGGGGCGAGATGTCGGCGATGAGCAGCCATATGATCGGAAACCGGGTTTTTGCGATCAAAGGGGACCTGAACGAACTGGAATATCAGGTCGGACCGGGACCGGACAACGCCCCGCTGACCGTGACCCGCGGGCAGGTGGTTCCGCTGCTGGACGGGATGAAACGCGGTATCTTCCGCCTGGAAGAGCTTCTGGCCGAGTTTCGGGATTTCGTCCGAGCCACCGCGCTCTCCCCTGTGCCCGCGGATGCCACCGAAATCGTTCGCAGCGTGCTGGACGAAACCTTCCCCAAGCGCGGCGACATTCGGTTGGAGGCGGATTTTGACGATGAGCCGCTTCTGGTGATGGCGGATCTGGTCAAGCTGAAACGCGCCTTTAGCGAGATCGTCGAAAACAGCGTCACGTTTCAGGAAGAGTCGGGGGGGATGCTTCGGGCCGAAACGAAGCGCCTGCCCCCCGGCGCTGTGCTGCCCGCGAGGAACGCTCTGCCGAAGCGGGGGGGGAAGGGGTGGGCGCAGATCACCTTTTCCGACACCGGCCCCGGTGTCCCCGAAGCGGACAAGGAGAAGATCTTCCGTCCCTTTTTCACGTCGCGCAACCGGGGCATGGGCCTTGGCCTTGCGATCGTGAAAGGGATCATTGAGGCCCACCATGGCGGGATCGTCGAGGAGGGTGTCCCGGGTAAAGGCGCCTCCTTTGTCATCCTGCTGCCACTGAGGGAAGACGGATCGTGACGACGGTCCGCATCCACTTACCAACTAACTGAGGAACAGAAAAAAGCATGTGTCGTATTTTGATCGTGGACGATGAGGATGAAGTGCGCATGGCGCTTGCACGGCGGCTGGAGCGCGAAGGCTACACTGTCAACACGGCAGGCTCCGAGGCCGAGGGCCTGACGACCCTGAAGGAATCAGATCATCCGTTCGATATTGTGGTGACCGATATGAACATGGGGGACCCGCATTCCGGCGTTCGGATTCTGGAGGGGGCTGTGAGCCGCGATGTCTTCACCGAGGTGATCGTGCTGACCGCCTACGGAAATGTCGCGAATGCTGTCGAGACCATGAAGCGCGGTGCCTTTGATTATGTCGAGAAGAACCTGCCTGGCGTGGATGTGTTTGAGCTAATCGTGCTGAAGGTGGAACAGGCCGCACAGCGTCGGCGCCAGTCCATGCAGACCGTGCGCCGCCTGGAGGAGTTCCAGAAGCAGGTCGCAGCGGAATAGTCGAGGGATATGACAGCATGAAACCGG
Organism: Armatimonadota bacterium; assembly: GCA_014380815.1. Lineage (GTDB taxonomy): Bacteria > Armatimonadota > Armatimonadia > Armatimonadales > Armatimonadaceae > JACMJB01. The sequence goes on along the minus strand of JACMJB010000492.1, from coordinate 15,911 downwards.
GCGGGCTGCGCGGCCTTTTGGGGTTTCCCCAACAAACGAATCAACAAAAAGATCGCGCGAGATGCCGCGATAGGGGAGGCAGTGCGGGCGGGCGTCGCCGGTTATGTGAAGAGGCGCTCCCGTGGACGAAAACAACGGGGCGACGGAAACCACCGATCGCCCCGCAACAACGGATGACACGTCAAGCGACGGCGCCGCGGACCCCGGCAATTAGCGAAGCTCAGGGCGCGCGGACCGGGAAAGATGGTCCCCGCATCAACCCGGGATCAGATCAGACAGGGATCAGACAGGGAGGAGGCTCTCCGCCCTCTGTTGCTCCTGCTCCGCCAGAAGCACCTCGATCCGGTGCCCCATCTCTGACAGCGGGACGGAACCGCCGCGGATCGGGGTCAGAGAAACGATCCGGGCGGGGTCCAGAGGCACATCGGTCACTGCGACAACGAGAGCGTGGCCCGCACTTTCATGTCGCAGAATCTGAGAAACGAAGTGGCCCAATGATTCAGCCCCCCTTCCGAACGCCTCTGCTTCGAGCACGATCAGGGCGAGCGCGGGATCGTTCAGGTGAGGGATCGCCCCGGCGGCACTCAAGAAGTGGAGAAGCCGCGTGGCGGACGCGGCACCGTTCAGCAGAAACCGGCAGCGATTCAATTCGTCCACGAACGGGCCGCTGCCGACTGTCAGGATCGCGGGAGCCGGCGAATCGCTCTCCGCGGTCGCCTGAACCAGGATCTCCAGTAGCTGCCCGGGCCGAAGCGGGCTGGAAAGCAAAAGAACCGTATCTCGAATCCGGGCTTCGTAGGGACCAAGCAGCCGCAGCGAGAGAAGGGCGATCGGCAGGTGCCGGGTCACCACATCGGTCTGTAATTCCCCCAGAAGCGCCAGCCCGTCGAAATGTGGGGTCATCGGGTCCAGCGTAATCAAGTCCGGGCGCAGGGCGCGGGCGCGCCGCATCGCCTCGGTGGCAGTTGCCGCGCTGCTAGTCGCGAAGTTTCCTTGACGCAGCGCGTGTCCGATACGGCGCAGGGCGGCGAGATCGCTGTCAACGGAGAGGATCAGCTTTCGGATCGGCAGTGCGGCGTAGCTCGCGGCGGTATCCGACCTCTGCGCGACGGACGGAGCCGGAGCCGATTCGGCTTCCAGCAGCGTCAGAGTGTCCTTGGGAAGCCGAATATTCACGGTCGGAAGGGTGAAATAAAAGCGGCTACCCTGCCCGGGGTCACTGTCCACCCAGACAGAGCCGTTCAGTTTTTCCAGGATCGCGCGGGTGATCGCCAGCCCCAGCCCCGTACCGCCTGCCTCGCGGGTGGTCGAGTTGTCGGCGCGAAAGAACTTCTGAAACAGTTTGGTCTGGTCTTCCGGGGTGATGCCGATCCCGGTATCGGAGACGCAGGTGGTGATAAAGTCACCCTCGTACTCGACCGATACCTTGACCGCTCCGCCGGGAAGCGTATATTTGATCGCGTTGGACAGAAGGTTCACCAGCACCTGGGTGATGCGGTCACTATCGCCATTGACAGGTGGCAGGGAAGGTTCTCCCCCCCCTTCGAGGACCTGTACGGACAGCGTAATCTGCCTGGCATCGGCTTCGTTCTGCATCATGCGAACGGTCTGCTGGACCAGCGGAAGGTAATCCACCGATTCCTGGCGCAGCGCGATCCGCCCGGATTCGATCCGAGAAACATCCAGCATGTCGTTGATCAGGGCGGAAAGCCGTCGGGTACTACCCTGCACCAGAGTCAGGAATTCCTGCTGTATTTCAGAGAGTGCTCCCGTCTGCCCGCTCACCATCAGATCAATGTAGCCCTTGATCGCCGTCAGCGGGGTCCGCAGTTCGTGAGAGACCGTGGAAACGAACTCCGTCTTCATCCGATCCACGGCGGTTTCGCGGGTGACATCCCGAAAGACAAAAATACGACCCAGGAGATCCGAGGCCCCGTCCCCGCCGCGGACCGGAGCGGAATAGAAGCGCAGTGTCCGATGAAACGGCTCCAGGATCTCCAGCATCTCGTCACACGTTGCATCGGGATCGCCAAGAACGGTCTGGAAGCAGGCCCGTACCGCTTCCTTATCCTCGAAGCGAGAAACCAGAAGCGGCCCTGCCTGGGAAAAGGTGTGATCCAGAAGCACCTCCGGCTCGATTCCGAAGAGCTGTGCGAACCGCTGGTTGACGACCGAGAACCCGCCGCCCCGGTCCAGCATCACGATGGCGTCATTGGTTGAGTTGAGAACCGCTTCGACGCGGCGGTTGAGTGCGCCCAGAGCCTCATTCTGCGCCCGCAGAACGGCCTCGCGCTGTCCGATCGTTCGGGCCATGCGGCGAAACGCCTGCTGTAGGTCACCGATCTCGTCATCGCCGATCTCATCGCTCTGTTCCAGCAGGACGCGTGCCATCTCGCCCTGCTCGAGCGTCTCAGCGGCCCGGGTCAGCGCCTCCAGCGGGCGTGTGATGCCGAGCGTATTGAGCCGCGCGATGAGCAGAGCGAGCAGGACCGCCACCGTTGGAACCGATACGGCGATCAGAAGGCGCAGAGTGTTGTTCGCACTTGCCTTTTCCCGCAGGTCGGCGCGGAGCGCCTCCATGCTCTCTACCAGACGGTTCATCGCTCCGGTCACCGGGAGAAAACTGCGTCCGACGCGCTCCGCTCGGACGGTGGCAACCTCCGCGGTGGGAGGTGGCCCGGTCTCCGAGGCACGGACGAGCGGGATTCCGGAGCGGCGACGCCACACGCGGTATATCGTCCCCGCCGCCTCCAGGTCCGGCTTTAGTGGATTGTCGGGACGGGACTCCAGAAAGCCGGAGAGATCGCGGTTGTTATCGCGGAAGTCCTCGTTGGCATCCTGGAACTGCTGACGAAAGTTCTGGTCGCGATACAGGACATAGCCGCGTAGCGCGTTTTCCGTCTCCTGGGCTGCTCGGCGGATCGCATAGACCCGCTCCGCGGCGTAGAGGGAGGCATCATACTCCGCCTGCGCCTGACCCAGATAAGACCAGAAAAGGACCGGAACGAGCAGTCCGGCGACCAGCAGGACCGCAAGCGGCACGACATAACCGAGAAGAATCTTTCGCGCGATGCGCTTTCGCAGTACATTCCCCGGCATAGATGATTAGACGCCCGCTGACTATAAAAGGTTTTCGAGACCGTACACCAGGCCAGAAAGAGAGGCCGCTCTGCGGATCGCCAGCACGACTCCGGGCATAAACGATGCCCGGTCAATCGAATCGTGGCGCAGAGAAAGCCGCTGTCCCGGCCCGCCGAAGATCACCTCCTGCGAGGCGACAAAGCCCGGCAGGCGGATGGAATGAACCGGCACACCGCCCTCGGCACGCCCGCCGCGCGCGCCGGAAACGGTCTCGAATGCGCCCGGCAAATCCTGCTGAGCGAGGGAAGCGTCTCGCGCGGCAGCGATCAGAGCAGCGGTCTTGACCGCTGTCCCCGACGGGGCATCGAGCTTACGCTCGTGGTGCATTTCGATGATCTCGACATCGGGCAGGTATTTTGCCGCCTGCTGTGCGAACTGCATCAGCAGCACGGCCCCGATGGCAAAATTCGGCGCGACCAGCGCCCCGGTGCCGTTCTGCTCACAGAGCGAGCGGATTTCGGCCAGGTCTTCGGTCGAAAGTCCGGTCGTGCCGACGATCGGCACAACCTTCGCGGCGAGCGCGATTCGCAGATTGGGCATCACGGAGCGGGGCACGGTGAAGTCCACCAGAACGTCGGCGTGGCTGTCGCGCAGCCTCGCGGCCAGGTCACTGTCCCGGCGGACTTCGGCGGCGATCCTCATATCCGGCTCGGCGGAAACCGCGCGCACAGTCTCCTGACCCATGCGCCCGCCTGCTCCGGCGATCGCCACGCCGATCAGTTTTTCCAAGGACATCGTTACGCCGCGGCTCCGGATGCCTCTTGGGGCGCTCCCTTTCGAGTCGCTGCCGTGCCGTTCTTGCTGCGCGCGGCGCGCGGCTTCTTGAACGGACCCACCGAGGCGACCGTCAGCTGTGCGGGGTCGGAGGGAAATATCTTCGCCGCGACCCGCAGAATATCGTCCTGAGTGACGGCGTTGATGTCAGCGAGCACCTCCTCCAGCGGAATGACCCGGTTGAAGTAGACCTCGGACTTGCCCAAACGATTCATGCGCGACGACATGGATTCCTGGGCCATGACGATGGAGCCTCTGAACTGGTTTTTGGCGCGCTCCATCTCGCCTTCGGTGATGCCCTTGTCCCGGACCGAGACAAACTCCTGACGGACCAGATCCAAGCAAAGCTCATAGGTGTCGGGCGAGGTTCCCCCGTAGGCGACAAAATAGCCGCCTTCCCGGTGGGTCGCCGCGTAGGACCCGACCGAGTACGCAAGCCCGCGCTTCTCCCGGATCTCCTGAAAGAGCCGCGAACCCATCGAACCGCCAAGCACGGTATCAACGATCGCCAGCACGTATTTGTCTTCGTCTAGCTGGCTGTAACCCATTGTCCCGATGCAGAAATTCACCTGCTCCGTGGGTCGCGGGTAGATCTGTTTCGCCGCCATCTTGATATGGGGGTGGATGAATTCCTGCTGCGCATTGGTGCCCGAGAGGCTTCCCAGAGAGGCCGTGACCAGGTCCACGACCTGCTGATGCTCCAGGTTCCCCGCTGCCGAAACGATCACTGCCTCTGGGCCGTAGCGCAGCTTCATGTAATCGCGAAGGTCTTGCGGCTCCAGCGCCCCGACCACCTCCGTGGTCCCAATCACCGGCAGCCCGAGCGGATGCTGGGGATAGATCGTTTCCGCGAAAATATCATGGACCAGATCATCGGGATCGTCGTCGCGCCGCTTGATCTCTTCGAGGACCACCTTGCGCTCGCGGTGTGTCTCCTCGACATCAAACAGGGAGTTTTGATACATATCCGTCAGGATATCCACGGCAAGCGGCAGATGTTCGGACAGGGTCCGGGCGTAGTAGCAGGTGTACTCCTTGTCCGTGAAGGCGTTCAGGTAACCGCCTACCATGTCCATCTCGTCCGCGATCTGTTTCGCGGTGGGACGCCTTTCGGTCCCCTTGAACAGCATGTGCTCCAAAAAGTGTGAGATGCCCCGGCGATTCTCTTCTTCATACCGCGCGCCAGTCGCCACCCAGATACCCAGCGAAATAGATTGAACGGAATCAATGGATTCCGTCACCACGCGGATGCCGTTCGGCAGCGTGGTCTTCTGCACCGTGTCTTTGACGGGGTTGGTCATAAAAAATTGTATCGTACCCGAGCAGGCAGGGGCAACGTACCGTTCTTCTGACCGTCACGCCGTATCTAGGGGCGAAAGCACACGCAGTATCTCGGCGACGCTCCAGGCCTGGAAGGGACAGCCATCCGGGCGGTAAGGCGCATCGCCATCGGTGACCTCGGAGATGGAACCGACCCCGTAAACGCGCAGATGATCGGTCAGCAGCGGTCCCACCAGGCCGGAGATGTCCGCCTGGGGACCGTGGACCCGGCGATAGGTATCCACAAACGACCCAAGGAGCCAGGGCCAGGCGGTGCCCTGATGGTAGGCGCCATCACGGCTCCAGGTATCTCCCTGGTACCTGCCCCGGTACGCCGGATCGGAAGGAGCAAGGGTCCGTAGCCCATACGGGGTCAGCAGATGGGCGGTTACCGCCTCCAAAACCGCTGCCGCCTGTTCGTTCGTGAGCGGGGAGTGGGGCAGGGCGGCGGCAATGATCTGGTTCGGACGGATCGCGCCGTCGGGCATGCCTTCGGGCTTGATCACATCATATAGACCCTGCCCGTCCGGTCGCACGAACTTTGCCACAAACGAAGCCTTTGCCCTGTCGGCCAGGGAGCCGTATTCCGCGCCGCCATCCGCACCCTTCCAGTCCGCCAGGATGCGCAGGGCATTGATCCAGAGGGCATTCACCTCGACGGGCTTGCCCTGGCGCGGCGTGACCACCCAGCCTCCGACTTTGGCATCCATCCATGTCAGCTGTGTGCCTCTTTCCCCGGCGGAAAGCAGACCGTCCTCGGAATCCACCCGAATCCCGTACCGTGTCCCGCTGAGGTGAGCGTGAATAATCTGTTCGAGGATCGGGACCAGTGTCTCCTGGAAGGCAGTGTCTTTCGATACCCTGCAGTAGCGGTCGCAGGCGTGGACAAACCAGAGGGTCGCATCCACGGTGTTGTAGTCCGGTTCCGACTTCTCGTCTGGAAAGCGGTTCGGGATCATTCCGCCATCCACATAGCCCGCGAACGTCTGCAGCACCTCCCGTGCGACCTCGAAACGGCCGGTCGAGAGGCAGGTGCCGGGCAGCGCGATCATCGTATCGCGGCCCCAATCGGTGAACCAGGGGTAACCAGCGAGGATCGTGGTGCGCACCCCCTGCGCTTTGACCACGAACTGATCGGCGGCGAACGTCAGCAGGCGGCGCGGGTCATCGGCATCGGCGGAGGCTTTTGCGGATTTTGCCAGCGCCTCCTGATGCTTCACGATCTCGGTCAGCGCGAGCGTATAGTCCAGCGGCTCTTCTTTTTCGACGGTCGCCACGAACGCGACGGTCTGACCGGGCCGAAGGGTGAGTTTCGCGACGGCGGGGCAGAAAAGGTCCTCCTCGCTGTCCAGCCCCCGCTCCCGCTCCCGGTCATGGGTCAGGCGCTCGTGCCACCAGCCCGCTGAGGTCCAGCGTGCGCTTCGCGCCATCAGCCGGAGCGTCGGGGCATCGCGCGTCGCCTGGACAAGCCAGCCTCCCACCTCGGGGCCACGCCGGGCGGGAAAGCCCGCCCAGGGACGCATTTCAGCGTGGTATTCTTTCCAGCAGACCAGCGGAGTGAGGGTCAGCGTCGCCTCGGATGTCGCTTCGCGCAGGGTATACGTCACATAGACGGTGTTTTTGCCACGCGCTAGAAAGACCCGCTTGACCAGGACCGTTTCCCCGGGCATGCGGTAGGTCCAGGTGGGCACGGGCCACGGCGAAAACTCAGCGATGTAGCGCCAGCCATCGGGGAAGACGATCCCGTTCGGATACCGGTTCGCGGAAAGATCGAAGTGGTGGTTCTGGATCGAGAGGGTTTCGTCCACCTTGCCGAGCAGCGTCATACGCCCCGGCGGCGCGTCCAGCGCGGCGACAAGAAGCGCGTGGTAACGGCGCGTCGCGGCCCCGGAAACGGTCCCAGAAGCAAAGCCGCCGATCCCGTTGGCGGAAAGCCATTCGCGCTCAGCGGCACGATCAAAAGGCTGAAGTTCGGTGGCGTCCAAAGGTCGCATAAGGCGGTGGCATTCTCCCCAGCAGATGACGCAAGTATAGCACCGTCGTTTGTGGAAGGTCAATCTGCAGGACCGGGAAACAGACCCGTTTCCAGGGTCGGGTCCTCCGTCAGGGTCCCAACGATTCCTCGCTAATGGTGTTAAAAACTAGCGAGCAAGGGAATAGTTACGGTGCCATGCGGTCCTCATTCGCAGGCAGATGCGCCACGAAAACCAGAAGAATGTGTGAAATACGTCACAAAAACCAGGATCTGCTCGTAGATTTAGAGTCGCTCTCGCGGACTCCGTGGGAGCCCAGTTCTCGTGGTGTGTTCCACTATTTGAAGGGTAAAGCAGGAAAATGATGCTGAAATCCTTGGTCCTTCCGGCGTCGGCTACGGTCTGCGCCGCCGCACTAGTGCCCGCGGTCTATGCTCAAACCGCATCGGTCGCCCCCCCCTCGGGCTGGACGACCGAGCAATCCGCAAGCGGAGTGACAGTCTATACGCCGTCTGATCTTAAGGCGGGTGAAGTTTTCAAGGTCGCAATCTTCGAACCCGTGCCACTTGCCGGAAAATCACTGGAAGAGTGGCTGCGTGCGTTCGCGGGACCCGTCGGGGGTAAAGCCGGCAGTCTGACCGCGCCGCTGCAGGTGACCAGTGCTCAGGGCAAGGTCATCGCGGGTTCGGGAACCTATGCCGGCCCCAGCGGCGCTATCCTTGGCGCGATGTTTTTCGGGATCTCGACAGACGCGGACCGAGTGTACGCAATGCGTGTCCTTTCAACGACCGAAGGCAGTCTGCTGAAGCGGTACAAGGTCCCGCTTAAAACCCTCCAAGACGGGATGTCAGAGAGGGCGATACGGAAAACAGCCCGCGCGGGCACCACTCCCGCCCGAAGGACGCGCACGGCGACCAGAGCAAGTCGGCCCGCTGCCGAGGTAAAGCGCTACCCCCATGTGACGGCACCGGGCAAGGGGGTGCCGTCCGGTCAGATCGCGGGCATCCTGCACTCGACGAAGATAGCCTTCGCGGGTACCGCCGCCAATGCGGAGTCCGAAGTCTATCTGCTGCTCAAAGACGGCACGCTCCACAAGGGGTTGCCGGTCGCGCCCGACCAGCTCGATGTCGCCAGCTCGCGCCGCGCCGAGCCGGACGCCTGGGGCCGGTGGCGCTGGGCAAAGCCGGGTGTCAGTGTGCAGGTCGCCTTGCCCGGTGAGTCCGGCGGGTTCAAAACCGCAGATAGCGGTATTCTGGTCAAGCCCGGCAAATCCGGGCAGCGGCTCCAGGGCCGCTTCGGGACGGGGTCTTCCTCCAGCTACGCCTTTGGTGCCGGTTCGTTTCGCCTGTGGGGCGTGACCTTCACCAGCGACGGTCGGTTCCTGAAAGACAGCCGCGGCGGCGCAAGCGGCGCTGATGCGATCCCGGGAACGGGTCAGGTATCCGTTAACACGACCTATGACGACAACGGCTCCTACACCTCAGCATCTGGGAGCGGGGTCGCGGTCGGCGCGGGCAAAAAGAGGACCCAGAAGGGGGATCGCGCCGGAACCTACGCGATCAACGGCTACGTGCTCACCTTGCGCTACGACAACGGTCAGGTCGCCCGGCTTCCGTTCTTTTTCCTGGACAACGACCTGGACAACCTCTGGTTCGAGGATGCCCTGCTCGGAATGGATGAGAAAAAGGGATAAGAGGGCTGAGTCCATGAAATTCTCAGTACCGCTTCGTGCGGCTCCCACTGCATTCGCAGCGTCGTTGATTATCATCGTCGCCTCCTCGGCGCTGTCGGCACCGACAGCGCCGACAGCGATCCGTGCGCCGGCTGGATGGGAGATAGAGAGAAGCGCAAACGGAATAATCGTGTTTATCCCCGCGGATCTAAATGCCGGCGAGACCCTCAAGGTGGCCGTCTTCGACGGCACGCCACTCGGCGGCAAGCCGCTCAAGGAATGGCTCCAAGCGTTTGCCGGCCCGGTGGGCCAGGAGGCAGGAAATCTTATCCGCCCGCTGAAGATGACGCAGGCCGAAGATAAGATCCTCGCGGGTACGGGAGTTTACGTCGGTCCGAACGGCGCCGCGCTTGGCGTCACCTTTCTCGCTGTCTCGCTGGATCGCAGCAAAGTGCACGCGATGCGCGTTCTCTATTCGGATCAGGATGGCCTGCTGGCACGATACGAAAAAGCGATCGCTGCCATCAACTTGTCCCTGATAGAGCATGCAAAGGAAGAGACAAGGAACACGCGGGTCAAAATCACGCGGTCTTCCCGAGCGCGGCGCACCCCGGGAAAAAGCCGGGAAAAAGCCCCGTATGCCTGGACCGTTCCGCCCGGTAAAGGACTAAAGCCATCGCAGATCGCGGGCGTGTGGCAGTGGCCGGAACCCGACCCTGTGTTCGGCGGGCTGAAATCAGAGGTGTGCCTGATGCTGACGGACGGCACTCTTTACAAGGGGCTGCCAGTGCCTCCAGATCAAATGGATGTGGCTGGGTCTCGCCGCGCGGAGCCAGCGAAATGGGGCCGCTGGCGCAAGAGCGGCGATAAACACCTGGTGGCCTGGGCCGGTAGAACGGACCGCTTCGAGCCGCTGGAGGGCGGATTTGTCAAGCCGGGGAAGAGCAACCAGCGCCTCAATGGTCGCTGGTCTGCAAGTCGGACGTTCGGGGGTGCGGGGACGTTCTCGTCGTGGCATACGTGGGGGGTAACCTTCACCCCAGACGGACGATTTAACAAGGACACCAGCGGCGGTGGCGCAAGCCCCATGCTATCCGGGCTGCCCTCGGCGAACCATGCCTACAACGATGCCGGATCGCAAGCATCGGCGACCGGGGAGGGCTATGTCGCCGCGTCCGGCTCTCGAAGCAAGCCAAAGGGGGATCGGTCCGGCACCTATACCATTGATGGATACGTCTTGACACTCCGCTATGACAATGGAACGGTTGCTCGCTTTCCCTTCTTCTTTCTGAACAGCTCTCAGCAGATGCTCTGGTTTGAGAACTCTTTGCTGTGGAGCAAGCGCGGTTCGTCATAGCGGCTGAAACGTCCGGTGTCTCAACCGGCAGGTTAAGGATCGAAAGAGAGAACACGACAGATGATCTCGATGTTATTTAAAAGAACGGTTTCCCCGACCGCACTAACCGGGGTGGTACTGACCGCGACCCTTCTTGCGGCATCACCCGTTGCCGCTCAGGTCAGCATCTCTGCGCCCGCCGGATGGAAGACCGAACTGGCCGCGAACGGGGCGGCAAAGGTATTCGTGCCACCGGGCCTGCAGCGCGGTGAGGTATTCAAGGTCGCCGTCTTCGATTCCGCACCGCTCAACGGAAAGCCCCTGACAGAGTGGCTGCGGGCCTTTGCCGGTCCAGTTGGCAAATCTCCAGGCAATCTGACCGCGCCGCTGAAAATAGAGACCAAAAACGGCGAGACGGTTTACGGTACAGGGGCGTACGCCGGTCCGAACGGCACCGTTCTGGGCGTCCTTTTCATGGGAATCTCTTTGGACGGCAACAATGTTCATGCCTTCCGCGCGCTTTTTACCGGTCAGAACCGCCTGACGGAGCGTTACAGAGAGGGACTCAAAGCGACGACCGTCGCCATGGTGACCCGCGCGAAGAAAGAGGCGGGCAGCAGCATGGTCGTGGTCCCGGCGACCGTCGCGAAGGCCATGAAGCGTGGCGGTGCCTTGGTGCCGGGCGTCTACGCAGGAAATCAATACCGGGATCAGGAGCTAATGCGCCGCTTCCGGGTCTACCTGTACCCAAACGGGGAATACCGGGTATGCGACGAGAACGACAAGGATTATAAATACAACACCGGCGAGATCAACTACAATCCGAACAGCGGTAAGCTCACTATTGATAGCTCGTTCGATCTGACAAACAGTCGCTCCGATTCAGACACGGACTTTTGCTTTTACGGTCGCGACTCCGCTGGCAAGCCCCTCATTTATGCGGAGAACAATCACGGCATCGGCACGTACAGGACCGCGCTTCGTTATGCGGGTGCAACAAAGCGACCGTCGCCGAACGGCGAAAAACTGGCGAAAGCCGCTGCCGAGGCCGAGGCGAAGCGCTACAAGTTCGTGACCCCGCCCGGCAAAGGCGTTGCGAGCAGCCAGATCGCGGCGGTGGTGCACCATTATGATGTTGACCTTTATTCCGCGGGGGCAAGCGGGATGGGGACCAATATCACCGATGAAGCCTACCTGCTGCTGAAAGACGGCACGATCCACAGTGGGATGCCGGTTGCGCCGGACCAGTTGGATGTGGTCCGATCGCGGCAAAACGAACCGAACACCTGGGGACGCTGGCGTTTCAGCAACGGGAAGTACCAAGTATCCTGGAATGGCGGAGTCTACCAGCCGCTGAAAGGCAGCAGGGTCCGACCGGGGCAGGCAGCGACGCGACTTCAAGGGCGCTGGGGCACCGGGTCTTCGTCGGCGTCGCTGATGGGCAGCTCCTACAGCTTGTGGGGCGTCACCTTCACAAAAGACGGTCGCTTTAAAAAGGATGGTCGGGGCGGGTCCGGTAACAGCCTCTTTATGCAGACCGGGGGACAGCCTGCGATCAACTCCACGTACGATGACAACGGCTCGGTCACCTCGGCGACCGGCGGGAATTTCGTTGTGATGTCAAAGAACAAACGGAACCCTAACGGCGACCGCGAAGGCTCCTACTCGATCAACGGTTACTCGATGACGCTGCGCTACGACAACGGGAAGGTCGCTCGCATCCCCTTCTTCTTCACGGGTTCGTCGCAGAAAACACTCTGGTTTGAGGGAAACCAGCTCGCTTTTGACGATAAGAAAGATTGACGGGCGCATAGCCCAACGCAACTGATTGGAGAAACATCGTATGAATCGTCGCAATCCGCTTGGCATTTTTGCCGCCGCACTCACGGTCACTGCCGCCTGCCTTTCGGGTGGGTCGCCTGCCTCGGCTCAAGTAGGGGGGCAGGGGATCCCGGATCTATCCGACTTCGCGGGCGCGATCGGGAAATCCGTTGAGTCAGGAGCGACTGCCAAGTCCGCCGCTCCGGGTGGCGTTTTCAATTCCGGGCTGACCGTGCCCTCGGTGACCCCCGGCGCGACCGCCAAGGCGATCGGAAAACAGCTTCGGGAAGGAATCGAGCAGAAGGCGGGACCACAGCCAAAACTCGCCCAATTGGAGGCGGGGATGCCTCAGCTTCTGACGGAGCTTGAAGGGTTCCTGGTGAAAAACGGACTGGCAAAGCGCGACTTCGGTATCGCCTATGCCTACGCCTTCCTCACCGACTGGGAGACCGCCAACAATCAGACGGTCCCGCCGCAGCCATCCATCAAGGCGGCAAAAACGATCGCCTCCGCGATCTCCAAGCACTGGGGACCCAAGTTCAATTCCCTCACCCCGGCAGCCAAGGAGAAGCTGTACGAATCGCTTCTGATCAGCACCTTCCTGATGTCAACTCTGACCCAGCAGTCTGAAAAGGCGGGTAAGACGCAGGAAGCCGCCAGCTCTCGTCAGAGCGCGGGTCAGGTCTTCGAGAAACTGACTGGGGTTCCGCCGTCCCAGGTGAAGATCTCGCCGGAAGGGAAGATCACCGGCCTTTCCGCGGGTACCGCGGGTACCGCTGCCCCCGCCGCCCCCGCCGCCCCATAGAGCAACGGTCACCGTGCGGTTTTCCTGCGCGGGCAGATGCCGCGTGCCGACTCTGCGACTGTGCCAGCTCCATCGCCATCCCGCCGAGGCGGGATGGCGATGGGAGCCGACATCCGTTTGAGGTTACTGATCGTCCCAGCTATTGTTAGGATTGCCATAGAGCCAGCCTTTGACGCTCGGAGCTGGGTCAACACCGTTGCTGGGGATGCCCAGGAACTGAGTGATCTTGCTCCACTTAGAGTGACCATCCGCGTAGATAACGTTCAGGCCCCCGTTATGGCGTGGCACTGGACGCCGGTATCCATCCCCAAAAGAGCCGTAAGGAAACGTGTAGAGATACGTCACCGAGTCGGCATAGCCCGCTCCAGGGCTGGGGCTAAAGCCGCTTGGAGGTGTTAGCTGCCAGTCGGTCGAGGAGCCGACAGGGTTGGCACCGACACGTAAGACCGCTCCACTATTCCACTGCTCGATGTTGGCGGCTGTCGCGGTATCGGCAAGCTGAGCCGCCTCACAGAGAACGAATGTCCCGGCGGGATTCTGCAGTTCCGCAAGGGCGCGGGATTTCGCGGACTCCATCACATTGCGATTACAGCCGTAGCTACCGGTCCCGAGCGGACTGGTCCCCGCCTGACCGACGGGCACTGGCTGACCGTTGGAGAGGCCGACCCGAATATTGGGCGACAGATCACTGGGGCAAACCGCAACGCCGACATTCTTGACGTAGGGGTCAATCATCTGAAACCAGGTACGCTGGACTCCGTTGCGACTGTAACCCATCGGCAGCGTTTCGTCATGATCTTGGAGATACATACTTACACCCAGTCCCATCTGCCGGGTGTTGGACAGGCAGGCAGTCTGGCGGGCCTTCTCGCGCGCCTGTGCGAAAACGGGGAACAGGATGGCGGCGAGGATCGCGATAATTGCAATCACGACGAGGAGCTCGATCAGCGTAAATCCGGTGACGAAATAGCGACGGTGCATAGCAGGTTCCTTCCTTAGGGCCGCCCCGACAGCGGGGCAGCGGACGATTGACGATTGATGAGTGTCGGGACAGTCACAAAAGAGGGGAGCGCGCTCCCGTCATCGGGAAGCGCGTAGGTGAGCAGATCCAGAGCGCGGTGAACCTGCGCCTCCATCTGCTGGTCAATGGTATCCAGAGGCGGGTCCGTGGTTGCTCCGAGCGGCAGCGCGTCGTATCCGATCACCGAAACCTGTCCCGGCACCCGCACCCCGGCACGCGCCAGCGTGCGCAGCAGCTCGTCGGCCCCCAGATCGTTCCAGGCCACCAGGCCGGTGGGGGCATCCGGACGCGCAAAAAAGGCGACAGCCTTCTCCGGTCGCTCCCGCCACTGGGCCAGTTCCGAGGGGGTCAGCACCAGCGGGGAGGTGCCGGAGGGCAACAACCCCGCCTCGCCGAGAGCGCGTAGGTGTCCGCGCCAGCGGCGGGACTGAAAGAAAGGATGTTCCGGGTGATTATCCGGGACGCCGTGGGAGTGACTGCGGATGAAGCCGATGCGCCGGTGACCGAGATCGAGCAGATGTCGGGCCGCGAGATAAGCCCCCCACTCCTGGTCGCCGTAAACGCAGGGCACCACGGGCGCTACGTCAGCGGGCGGCTCCCCAATGATCACTGCCCGCTGCCCCGCGCGTCGAAGCTCCTGTGCCAACGGCAGCAGTTGATAGTTGAAAAGCAAGAACCCGAGGGGACGAATTGGGAGCAGCAGACGCACCCCCTGCTCCGCCGAGCGACCGAAGCTATCGTCAGTGGCCCCGTAATGACAGACGACAGAGAGTCCCTGTGCCTCGCAGGCATCGGTGAGAAGACGGACAGAATTCTGAAAGAAAGGGGTGGTCGTGAGTGTCAAGACGGCGATAGTACGAGTCGCTGCTGTCTCTCGCCGGGGAGGAGCCGACTCCTCGGGTTCCGCGACAAAGGTGCCGACGCCGTTTTTGCGAACGATAACCCCGCGGCGGCGCAGTTCGTCCAGTGAGCGCAGCGCGGTGCGATCGGAGACCCCAAACCGGCGCATCAGGTCCAGGTGAGACGGAAAGCGGTCCCCGGGTCGCAGCGAGGAAACCATCTCCTGCAGCGCCTGGGTAAGCTGTTCGTGTTTGGTTGTGGTGTCACGCGCCACGCCTTGGTCCCTCTTCGGCACAAGCTTATGCCAAGCCTCATAGCTTGTGCACAAGCAGAGTCTACCACTGGCGTTATCGAACTGTCAAGGGCTTCCATCGGAATACCTTCGACGGTCTCCAGCTTGATGCCCGATCTCTCCTTGACGCGCCGCCGTTTCAAGAGGGTCCCCAGGGCACTGTAACCCCGCGAAAACGGGTATCCTGAAGTATGCTATTCGGAACCCGTGACCCCAACCTACAGGGCGATGTCCCGCCTGGCCCGGACGATGCCCCGGTCAATGCGATCGTCTCGCCGGACACACGGCGGGGCGGTATCGCCGAGCGTACTCCTCCCCATCAATCGCGCACGAAAAAATGGCCGGTCCTGGATGCGGGGGGACCACCGCAGCGTCTGGATCTGAAAGATTGGCGGTTCTCGCTTACTGGTCTTGTCGAGGAATCGGTCACCTTCACCTGGGATGAGTTTCGGAAACTGCCACGGACTAAAGTGTTCGCGGATATGCACTGTGTCACCCGCTGGTCGCGGCTCGGCAATGTGTGGGAAGGTGTTTCTACGCGCGACCTGTTGCGGCATGTCACCCTCAAACCCGGCGTTCAGTTTGTGCTGATCTCCGCCTACGACAAAGGGTTCAGTTTCCGGGGGGGCGCGACCGATTGGACGACAAACCTGCCGCTGGAGGCATTCACGGAAGAAGACTGCCTGTTCGCCGATACGCATGATGGGCAGGCGATCCCGCTGGAGCACGGCGGCCCGTTGCGCCTGGTGATTCCGCGCCTCTATGCCTGGAAATCCGCGAAGTGGGTGAAAGGGATCGAATTTCGAGACACGGACACGCCAGGCTTCTGGGAGCGCGGCGGCTATCATATGCTGGGCGATCCGTGGAAAGAGCAGCGCTACCGCTTCGAGGGCGAGGAAGACAGCGAATCCGCGAT
>JACMJB010000491.1 GCA_014380815.1 Armatimonadota bacterium | reverse complement strand
TCCCAGATAAGTTCGGTCATGAAGGGGTGTGCGTCTGCTTTCCGAAAGGGTGTGCCGCGTGAAGGGCTGCACGGATTATACAGCAGGGAGGCGGCACGGACCGCGTGAAGACCGTCGAGTGCCTGGATGTCAGTAAGAAGGAAGTGGATCTCGAAATCGAGTAGCCGGACCCTGTTTCGGTCGGTGCCAGGGGGGCTTCTTTTATCGGCTGCCTCGTTTCCCCTGTGTTATTCCCGTGTCGCGCTTCGACGATTCCCGGTAGGGTAAGCGAGGACGCTGTGCCTAATGGTCTTCGTGTCTTCTTCTGTGGCGACGCTCATCTGCCGCAAGGGGTGTCAGGGATGCGGCACCACCACGACCGAGAGCGCATACAGCAGCCCAAACAGCAGGTGGGCCTGGGCGCAGAAGGGGACATCGCCGGTACGGTACGCTTTGATCAGCACCGGCACCGCCAGCAGCACGGCAAGCGAGGTCCAGGGCAGAATGCGGAGGAGCGCAAGCACCAGCACCAGAATCACCGGGCCAAACAGCAGGACCGCTTGAAGCGCCGCGCTTCCCTGCGGGCCAAGCAGCGATGCCAGGGTGCGAACCCCGGATGCGCCGTCGGTCTGCGTATCGCGCATGTTGTTGGCGTGGAGGATCGCATCCACGAGCAGTGTCACCGGGAGCGCGGCAAGCGCGATCAGGCCAAGCTGCCCCGTGGTAGCGAGCGGGGTTTGTACACCGTAGGTCCCGACCGTGAGTCCCAGACCAAAGGCGATCATAATTACCAGGTCACCGAGCGCGTATCGCTTCAGCACCGGTGTGTACAGCACGGCGCAGGCAAGGCCAAGCAGAGCAAGCGGAACCACGACCGCGAACAGGTTCTCGGTCCGCGCCAGAAACAACAGGGCGATTCCGCAGACTCCTGCCCCCGCTAACAGGAGCGTTCCAAAACGGCGCATCTGGGGGGCGGTCAGCAGTCCTTGCGGCAGAACGCCACTGCCATGGTCAGGACGACTATCTACGCCGCGCACGAAGTCATAATAATCATTGAGGACGTTCCCGCCTGCCTGAGCAAGCAGCGCCCCTACCAGGGTCAGCGCGAGCAGAAGGCCCTCGAACTGCGCGGGGGCACCAAAGTAGCCGCGCGCGGCGAGCGCGGTCCCCAGCAGTACCGACACGATACTGGCAGGGAACGAGTAGGCGCGTGTCGCCTGCCAATAGGCGGCGATCGGGGACGGGGTCTTCATGCTGCGGTCCTCATCCCCTTTATCCCCGTAGTCACCGCGGTTAGTCGCTGCTGCATCCATTGCCATTGCCTCCTGGTTTTAACCCCTCTAATACCATACAGAGAAAAGCCGAAAAAAACCAACCCCAGTTCCCTTCATCGTCCTTCCTTCGCCGAAACGGACGCTCTCCTTGGGGAGGCAGTCCGTGCGATTCTAAGGCGGCCCTCTAATTTCATGGCAGCACTTTACCGATAAGTTAACAGGTTTTCACACAGACCACGTTTCGCACCAGGGGCGGGATGATCGGTGGAAGCGCATCACGGCCGCGAGGACGAAGGTTATCTCGTCGCTCTGGCTAGAACTGCAAGGATCTTCTCATGCACCAACTCGCTGCGTTTTCGATGGGGGCCATTGCTGCGACCGCACGCACCATTCCCCACATAGTGTTGTTGCTACTATTGCTTTTTACATCGGATATTCGCTCCGTCGTACGCGCGCAGCAGTCGCAGACGATGATCGTGAATAATGGCTCCTATGACCGACGGGGTTCTGTCTGGAACTGCACCGACTTTTCCCTCGCAGATGACTTTGTACAGGTCGCCCCGGAGTCAATGAGTGCAATCCGGTTCTGGGCCGTGGATAACAGCCAGGGCCAAAACTTTGGCAACTTCAGCGGGACCCTCTCCTGGTTCATCTATCACAGCGCCGGGAACAATCGTCCAGGCTCCGTGGCGGCCTCTGGCTTTTCTTCGGGGATTGTTGTGACGGACACCGGCGAAACGCTGTCGGGAGTCAACCGGATCTTTCAGGCAGACATTCCGCTGAGCGATGTCTTCCTGGACAGCGGAACCTACTGGCTTCGCATCAAGGAGGGGACGCCAGAAAGTGCCAGCGATGGCACTTCTGTTTTATGGTTGACGCGCGATGGCAAGAGCGGCAGCAGTTTTCGCTTTGATCGAAACTCCAATAACCCCACGGAGTGGCCGAGTGACGGCGGGGCAAATGATCTGGCGTTTCAAATATTCCGCAGCAATGCGGACAATGGGGACCCTGGCTCTCCGGAGACTCCAGAGCCGGGAAGCCTCGCTTTGCTGCTGATGGGCGTCTTGCCGACGGTAGGGATCGTGATGTACCGACAACATCAGGCACGCCTCGCATCGAAATAAGTGCCGCGATTCTAAGACCCCCTGACGTCATCCCGCCGCCCACAGAACGGAGTCCTGTGGGCGGCGGTTTGTTTTCACCGGGTTGAACAGATCGGTTTTGGGCACCTGGCAGTTGACACAGAAGACCGGCCAGTTGTATGATGACCTTTGGGAACCCCGGTCAACTGCCGGCGTTACCGACCCACTTTTCATTTGATACCGCCTTGCCCACACCCCCAGAAAACCGATTATGAACGAAATACCACCATCTCCCGGTTCTGAGGACGTATCTCCTTCGGATAGCCCGGCGCGTCCGCTGGGGGATCCCAAAGTCGAGAATGACTTGGTCGAGGAGGAGTCCGGGATCGGTTCCTCGGTTCTGGATGAGCCAGGGATAAACGTCTCGGAGTATCTGGCCTCTCAGCAGCGGGCCGCGCGGCGCACCCGGCGCTTCCTGCAGTTTGCTCTTGGGGTCGCGGTGATTGCGATTCCCGTTACCTACCTCAAACTGAGCGGTTCGTTCTCGACGGATAGCGTGAAACGCGCCCTGGGCCGCAAGGTCGAGTCCCCGAAGTCGGGCAGCCCGGGCGGCACCGCCGGGAGCGCCCCTGGCTTCAGTCTCACCGACGCGAGCCGCAATCCTGATGGAACCGTAAACGCAGTACCGAAAAAGACCAAAAAGAGCAAGGCAATCGCCCAGGATCTGACGGACTACGTCTACAAAGACCTGAAAAGAGTAAACCGCGACGAATTGAAGGCGCTGACCGCCTTCGACCGGGTGACAGGGAAAAACTTCACCACAGAGAGCCTGACCTTCAGCGCCGTGCAGGACACCGTGCTTCCAAGCTACGTACGCTTTGTTCGCCAGGCTGAATCTATCCGGCCAAAGACCGCCGAGGTCCAGGCTATCCATCGGATCTTCGTGCAGTCGGCGAAGGTCAAGCTGCTCGCCTTCGAGCACCTTTCGGAGGGAAAAGGCGACAAGACGGCATCCTGGCAGTACGGTGTCAAGGCGGAGTTTGATGCCTCCGCGCAGTTTGCCAACCAGTTCAAAGTTCTGGTCAACAGCCTTGCTAATGACCAGGGCATCACCCTCCCCTAGTGACCGATGCGCGGGTACGCGCGTCATCGCTGTTTCGGTTCCCCAGCATTAGTAAAACTACGTAAAAAACACGTTTTACCTGCGGTAACAGGGGTAGAATGTGCCTGACCAGGTTTGGCAAACGCCGGACCCCGAGATTCGGAAAGTGCCTTTCTGGTAGGTTTCTATCCAAGAAGGCGGTATTCAAAGGGTTTAATTCTATCCGTGGCACCGGCCCGGCACGCGGCAGTGCGGTAGTTTACGCCTCGCGGAACTCGGCCAGAAAGACAGAGGGATTCCAGACAATGACTCTTCGACAACTCCTTGGGGGGGCGGTAGCAGCTTCGAGCATACTGCTGCTCGCTGCGAATGCGCAGGCGCAAGCGCCCCTTGCACCAGGTGGAGCGGCGGTCGCTCCCCCGACCATCGCAGGTGTACCTGCCGGCAGCGTGCTTCAGGCACAGCAATCTTCTCCGTTTTTTGCAATCAACGGTGGGCAGACCATCAGTGGCAACCTCCTGTCAGCCGTTTTCGCAAACTCAGGGGGAACGCTGGACTTCTATTATCAAGTCACGACAAATGCGGATAATAACTCGAACATCGGCGCGTTCTCCATCACCAGTTTCGTCGGCTCCACCACCGACGTTGCTCAGACGATCGCGGATGTTGACAGTGGCGGTCCTTTCACCACTGGCACCGTGCTTTCCACGCTGATAACCCGTGAGAGCACCGGCGAAGGCTTGACGTTCGTTTTCCAGAACAGCATCGGGGCTAGCACCTCCTCCTACACGCAGGTCGTCAATACCTCGGCGACCAACTTTACCCTTGGTGGTCAGGCGGCGATCCTGGGCAGCGGTGTGGCGCAAAGCCTGAGCACCTTCGTTATTGCCGCGGTGCCCCCAAGCCCCCAGGCACCGGAACCGAACAGCCTCGCGCTCGCCGCGACCGGCCTGATAGGCGCAATGGGCATGGTCGGCATTCGCCGCCGCCGCTCCAGCAAGTAGTCCAGAGCGACCGCGGCACGAAACTGCCGCGCAGACTTAAAAATCAAAAGCGAGTCGTGGAACATTCCACGACTCGCTTTTTTGGTTCCGGGCAACGAATCAAGGACGATAACAGCGTGCGAGCCGCCAGCATCGTCCTTGTTGACTTAGCCTCGCCTCAACGCGAGTTGATCCGTGGGGCCTCGTTCTCAGAGAGCGCCTCAATGTCATCATCTTCCAGCGTTGCGTCCTGCGCGGCGGTCGTCTTGCCCTGGGCAGCAGCGCTATCCGCATGAAAGATGTACACAGAAGAGTGTGGATCCAGTGCGCCAGGGGGTGAACTGTTCACCAGATTCGCAAAATTTGTGAGGTCTTCCTGCAGTTTAGTCTCGAAGAGACGGCCCGCACCGAGAGTTTCCACCAGTTGCCCAAGGACACCGGCGGGCGGCGTGACATGTATCGCAACGTTGACACGAGTCTGGCTCGAGCCAAGGTTTTCAAACCGGACAACACCGTGGTTCACCAGACCGGAAATGGAACGCCAGCCAATCTGTTCGCCCTCAATCCAGTTCTCGTTTACCGCCGTCCAGTCATGATCTCCTACCACGCTTGCGACCCAGTGCGAGGTCACGCTGTCTACATAAGTCACCTCTTTGACGTAGCTCATGAACTTCGGAAAGTCGTTGAAGTGTGAGAAAAGCGAAAACACCTGTTCGGTGGGCGCGTTAATTACGACAGAGGCATTGTGTTCTGACATTTGGTCCGCCTGTTTCTTTCTATTGCGGGAGGCCATCGGCCCTCTGAACACGATCTAACCGATGGCCTTCCCTTGCGACCCGTTAGGGCTGCGGCTTATCTCCACCGTCCTGCTCGGGGGCACGGGTCTCGTCGTCGGCCCGCTCCTGTGCTGGGGTCCGGCCCGTTGTCAAATCGGGTTCCTCCGGTCCGGTGACGCCGCCCGGTACGCTCTCATCGGATTCCGCTTCCGGCTCGGCGATTTCTCGGTCTATTTCTGCACTCATGGTTCTCTCCTATTTCCCCGCCGGACGACGGACTACTGAGCGCTCATGGGTGCCATCTTCGACATTTCGGCTGTCTTCATCGGCGCGGCGACCGGGATTCCCAGGTTGCTGGCGACGTTGTGAATCATCCCGGTGTGGTTCTGGATGTCCGGGAGGTACTTGGCGGCGAAACTCAGAACGTGAGTCTCGTTACCGCCTGCGAGTTCCTTGTTGAACAGCGCAACGGTGGCATTGTGGTCCCGGACCTGACCTCGCATGTATGCCTTGTCGAAGCCGACTCCAGACAGGCGTGTCAGCGCGCGATACTCCGCTTTGTGCTTCGGGTCCGTGTCCGCAGGCAGCGAGACCAAGTGCAGCCGCGCGACCGATTTAAGGTCTTGCTGCGACTTACCATGCTGCTGGATCAGCATCGTGGCGATCATACGGACTTTACGATTGCTCGACTTCTTCAGCGCGAGCTGACTTGTTTTAATCTCCGCAATATTTCCCTGAGCTACCATGGTCACGAACTGCTTGTCCATGGGGGTCAGGCGCTCGTCCGCGTGCGCGACACTTGCCAGATTTCCTGCCATCACCACTGTTGCGCTCAGAAGCGCTGCCAGATTTTTCGCTGCTCGCATCTTTGTTCTGCCTTCTAGTGCTTTGCGGGGCAAATCTTCCCCGCAATCTGCTGCCTGTGTTCTCTCAGTTATGCTGTCTGAGCATAACCTGAAGACATCTTTTAGGTACCCACTCAGGCCCTTTTCTATTCTCATCCATTCGTGTTCTATCCCTTTCTATCTCTGGGTTTCTGGGGCGTTTACCGGTGCCACAACCCCACATCGCCGCTTGCCTACAATCGTCGTCCTGCGGTATACTGCCAGCACGAATATCAGCCCGCGGAGTCCACAATTGATGAAGCCACCGCCGATTGGCGATCAGGAGTTAGCCGTTCTACAGTTCATGACCGACCGTGGCGCACCCGCCACGGTGCGCGAAGTCACGCAGGAGTGGGGTGAACGTCGCGATCCGCCCCTCGCTCGAACCACGATTTTGACGATGATGGAGCGCCTTCGAAAGAAGAACCTTCTGGTGCGCGCCCGGGCAGTGGACGGCACCACGGGCGCCGCCGGGACCACTTTTCAGTATTCTCCCGCGCTGGAGAAATCCGTGCTGATGCGAGGGATCGTCCAGGACTTCGTGGATAAAACCCTCGGCGGATCCGTCTCCCCGTTTGTCGCCTATCTTGCCGACAGCCGCGATCTGAGCCACTCGGAGATCGAGGCGCTGCGCCGCCTCGTGGAAAACCTCGCCGAGAGCAGCGGCTCAGCGAATAACCCCGATCTCCAGGGCCGCTGACCGGCCCGGAAAGGGAGGAAGGAAGGCGAGCGTATGAGCGGCATCGAGATGGGGGCGTTAGTGCTTCGCCAGGGGGACCTTCCAGCACTTTCGCTGCTGGGAGGCTTATGGCGAGCCAGTCTGGGCGGCGTGCTGTTTGCGTTGCTGGTCTGGGGAGTCTGCCGATCTCTGCCACGGCTGCCTGCCGCGACCCGGTTCTGGCTCTGGTGGCTCGTCTCCGCCAAGCTGCTGCTGGGGCTGTTCTACACGGCAGCGGCTCTTCCTCTGGTGTTGCGGCTGCCCGCATCGCACCCGGTGACCGCCCCTGCTTTCTTCGTGGCTCGACTTGCTGCGCATCCAACCCGTCTTCTAACCACCCGAAGCGCCGCTCGGCCACCCGTCGGCTCTTTCGCCGTCCCTGCCGCAGCGGTCCCCTCCATCGCCGCCCCTCGTTTTCCCACTGATCCGTCGCCCTCTGTCCTGCCGAATGCCGACGGGTCGCGCTCTCGGGCGGCGGGAGAAAGCGGCGTGGGCATCGCGGCGGGCGCTGCTCGCTCCCAGGGGCCGTCCGGGGCCACGCGCACAGCGATGTGGATCGTGGCTTTCTGCTGGACGGCGGGGTTCCTTTTGCGGGTTGCCCGCATGGCTCATGCCTCGCATGCGGCGCGGCTTCTTTTGCGGGGCGCAACCCCTGCTTCAGAGACCGTTCGAGGCGAGGCGGACCGTATCGCGCGGCGGCTTACGGGGAGAAGGCGACCGGCTCCGAGGATCGTGGTTTCGGACCAGATCCCCTCGCCGTTTATTGTTGGCCTGCTGCGTCCGGTGATCGTGCTGCCGACTTCGACGCTCAGCCTGCCGGAGATACGGATGGCGCTCGCCCACGAACTTGCCCACCTTGGGCGAGGGGATCTGTGGCTGAGCCTGGTACCGTCGCTGGCAGAGGCGATTTTCTTCTTCCTGCCGGTCGCCCGGTGGTCAGCCCGGGAGTGCGCTCTTTGCCGCGAGGAGGCCTGCGACAGCGCCGCGGTCGCTTATCTGGGGACCGACTGGCTTGCCGCCTACGGTCAGCTTCTGCTGAAGGTCACGCTGGCCTCTCAGAGGCGGGGCCAGACTGTCCCGACTATCGGAATGGCGATCACCACCTCGCCGGCCTTTGCCCAAATGCGCCGCCGCCTCCAGGCAATCAAGAACGCGGCAACACAGCCCGCAAGTCCGCGTCTGAGGGGTATCGCCGCACTTCTGATCGCGGTCTGTGTCCCCGCCCTTCTTCCCTGGCGGCTTCGTGCCCTGCCGCGGAATCACGGGACACCTCCCCTTTCCCTTGCGGCTTCGGCGGTGAGGCTGCCACAGTACGCCGTGGTGGATCTTGGGACTCTGGGCGGGAAATTCAGCGACGCCTACGCAGTCGGTGAAGACGGCACGGTAGTCGGCACCGCGAACGTGTTCCCGCTGGGCGTCCGGGGCCACGCCTTTTTATGGGATCGAGATCGCCGCGGACGCGGCGCGGCGGACAGCAGAATGACGGATCTCTGCGCGGGGTCGGTCTACCGGCATAGCCTTGCCTACGCGATCAATGCCAGTGGGCAGGTCGCCGCTACCGCCTTCAACAGCCCACTGAAACCAAGCGCTTTTGTCTGGACGCCGGACAGCGGCGGACTGCGCCGGTATCTGGGGGCATTACCCGGTTTTCGCTACAGCCGCGCTGCCGGGATCAACAGCAGCGGCACCGTGGTGGGGACCGCGCTTCGCGGCGACGGTGCCGCGGGACGCGCAGTTCCGATGCGCGCCCTCGTATGGCACAACGGCAGCGTTCGCGATCTCGGTACCCTGGGAGGTGCCTACAGCGCCGCGATGGCCGTCAGCGATTCCGGTGCCGTCGTCGGCAAATCCGATGTGTCTCCCGTCTCCCTGCGCGGGGGAGGCACTCATGCCACGCTCTGGAAGCCAGGGGCAGCAAGAGGGCTGGACCTGGGGACACTGCCAGGCGGCGCGAACAGCGCGGCAAGCGCCGTGAACCGACTTGGCGAGGTGGTGGGCTATTCCGAGACAGCGGACGCGGCGCGGCGCGCTTTCTGTTATTCCGGCGTGGCGCTGGAAGATTTGGGAACGCTGCCATCGGTGGATCCGGAGCGAGTCTCGACCAGCACGGCGCTGGGGATCAACGACGCGGGCTGGATTGTCGGCGCATCCTCGCTGGTCCCGCGACGCCCCGCGGCAACGCTCACGCGGCGTATCCCCCTTTCCGTCAGCCCGCCCAGCAGGGCAGTCGTCTGGGTGCCAACGCAGGGCGCATCCGGCGGTCCGCGTCGCCTGGTTGACCTCAACGATTGCCTCTCCGCCGGGTCCGGCTGGACCTTGGAGACCGCGCGTGCCGTGAACAATCGCGGCGAGATCGTCGGGGTGGGGCAGGTCAGAGGAAGACGCCATGCCTTCCTGCTGGTTCCGATCGCCCCGAAGGCGGCGCTACCATAGTGGGTCTGCGGGGGAAGCTTGCGGGAAGCGCCAATTCTGTGTCATAATTTAAATTCAGAGAAGCCGCCGAGAAACCACGCCCCTGCGACCGGCCTATCCTGCCGGAGACCATGGAGTTAAGGACAGCAAGCCCTTGCCAACCGTGTCAACCACGCCCACTGTGCTCACTACACCTGTTGTGACCAGCCCAGACCGCTATCTGCCCTACGAGTATCGTCTTCTTCGGACCGGCGGCAGTGTAGAGAGCCTGGCGGAGACACTTTATTCTCTGCTTTCCCCCTCACTCTCCGGTGTTTCAAAGGTGCCCGGCCATGAACCCTTGAACGTGGAAAGCCAGGCGCTATGCGGCGCGCTTGCCCAGCGGCTGATGGCGCAGCAGCATGCACTGACGGAGGCGGATACCAGACTTAACGAACGACACGACGATGCGATCGTCCGTCTTCTGCAGGAGGAGGCGGAAGCGTTTGCGGTCGCCGCCAGTGCCGTGGGCCGCGCTCAGCGAGAGGGTTACAAGGACGCTCTGCATCTGGTGCAGGGGGTGACGAAGACACCTTCGGGCAGGCGTCACTGCGGGGCCTGGTTCCGTCAGGGCTGGCTGCTCTGGAATACGGAGGCACCGCTTACCGAGGTGGAGGAGGCGTTCTACCAGGCGGCTCGGCTGGCCGCCGCCATTCCCGCCGAGGAGGTGTACAGGGACCTTGCCGTCCGGCACCTTGCTGAGATTCAGATTGCCCTCGGTCAGCACGATAACGCGCGGGAAACGATGGCTGCCGCGCTGACACTGGCCCCCCAGGACCCGCTGACGCTGCGCGCCGCCGCCCGCGCCGCCGCGCTGGC
>JACMJB010000490.1 GCA_014380815.1 Armatimonadota bacterium | reverse complement strand
TATGAGGCAATGGACCGCGCCGCCCGGGATGTGGCACCAGCGGCCGCTTGCGTGTTGCCAGTGATGTGTCAGGGGCTTTGTCACGGTGGGGTGACGGTCGTCTGGCCCCGCGGCGACAAGACAAAAATCGAGGATGCACGAGAAGCGAGGCGGCAGACCGCGTCCGCCCTCGGCACCCGGTAATCAAACCACCGAAACCAACCACACAAATCTCAGGGTTCACACGGATTGTCTGATCCGCGCGGACCATAAGGACTAATATTTTCATGGCAATTGTAAAGATTCTGATCCCGACGCCGCTGCGCAAGTTCACCGGCGACCAGGAAACGGTAAGCATCGAAGGCGCGGACAGTGTCGGCGCGCTGATGAGATCCCTCACAGAAGCGCATGTCGGCCTCGCCAAGCCGCTTCTCGACGAGAACGGGGTCCCGCGCCGCTTTGTAAATCTGTATGTGAACGGCGAGGATATCCGTTTTCTTCAGAACACCGAGACGCCACTCAAGGACGGTGACGAAGTCTCCATTGTCCCCGCGATCGCGGGTGGCTGACCAAAACACTCTTCCCCCGCGCGCCGAACGAGCGCAGGGGAGGGTAAGCCCCTCACCGGAAATGCTGACGAGGAAGAAAAAGAAGACATGGCGCAGGCATCTGAAGTCTACAATCTGACATTCCACCGGGAAATGTCCAACAGCCCGATCCTGTTCAACATCGGGAAGCGGTTTCGAGTGACCGTCAACATCCGGCGCGCGATCCTGAGCGATGAGTCCGGCTGGGTCGAGGTGCAGTTTTCCGGTCCGGAAGAAGAGATCGGGCGGGCGGTTGCTGACCTTCACACCACCGGTGTGATCGTCACCGGCCCCCTCACCGACCTGGTGGAGCCGGACTACGAGGAGTACATTGCGCCGAGTATCGGACGCGGTACCTAATCCCGCAGGAGACCGCAGACAGTGCCTCATTCCCCGGTTCGCACCCTGGTTAGCGGCCTGATAGTCGGCGCCGTTTTTTTGTGTCTGGGGCGGCCTCCCGGGTCCTGCGCTGCCGCCCCTGCCGTGTCGCTGGAACAGGTGCTCAAAGCCGCGCGCTGGAATCCTGACCGGCAGGGGCCGTTGCTGGTCGTTGACCCGGCGCGGACCGGTCTTGCGCCGGGCCAGGACAAAGTGCCCGCCGGAGAGCGGGAACGGGCATCCCTGCGCGCGCTCGCCAGGCACTTCGACCGAAAGCTGGTGCCGCTCGGAAGCCTCACGGTACTCGCGCCCACTTTGATGGTCGAAATCGGGCCGCCCGCCGGGCCGCCGGTCCCGATCGGGGCGATGGACCGACTGGACGGCCTGCGCTATCTACTAGCAGCACTTCGGCCGGATCAGTGGCGAGCGATCACCAGCGATGGTGGCCTGCCGGTCGCCGCCCTGACGCCCGCGCAGACGCAATGGCTGGACTATGTCGCCCCCACGACCGCCCCGGGTCCCGCTGCTCCCCCCGGCACCGGAAGATCTCGCGGAATCACGGATGCGGAACGAAAGAACGCTCGTCTGCGCCTGACGCGGGAACTCCAAGGCGGTCTGAACAGCCTGGAGGAGCCGGAGGGTGGTGGCTATGGCTTCTCGGCCGGGAAACTCTACCCGGGAACGCTGGCAAAACCCGTGGATTTTCTAGGCAGCGACGACGATGAGAGCGACCAAAGAACCGAGGCACTGAGAAAGGCACGAAAGCCGGTCTATCGCACGGTGCGGTCAAGCGCGGTCAAGCCGGGGGACCTGGACCTGTCCCTGAATGGACCAAACGCCCAGGTTCTTTCCCGCGCGGTCTCCCTCGCCGCGGACCCCGGCGGACTGACGCTCGGAGACCTGATCCGGCGGGTGGCAAAGACGACTGGCTGGGAGTTTTATGCCGATTCTCGCGTTGCCTCCCTGCCGGTCCTGGCTCTCTACGCCCCCAGACAGGAAACGGTGCGCGCGGGCGACCTGCTGCGTGGTCTTTGCTGGACGGTTACGGGCACCCTGCGCCGTGTCGGTCCCTGGGAAGGACCTCCTGCCTATGTCCTCACCGACGATCAGGAGGGCATCGGGACCCGAATCGCCCGTATCGTCGAGTGGGAGCGTGCGGCGGAGCTGCTGGCGGGAAGCAGTGAGGAGACAGCGAACGCGGCAATCAAAGCGTCCGGCGCGGGGGATCTTCTTCGATATGCCTCGGACGACCCCTATGCGCCCACTTCAGACCTTGCTGGAGAAGTGCTCCGCCGGTTCAAGAACCACCCGCCCGGCGAGGATGGCCTTGTGGACGCGAGCCGCCTGCCCACCGCGCTTCAGGACTTCGTGAAGGAGATGGCGGAAAGATACGCTGGGGATCCCAGCGAGCCGCGACGACTGAGGACCGACCGTGTGAGGATCGAACCGACGCTGAGTTTTGCACTGCTCTTACCAGGAGGGGGCAAGCTGCGGACAGATAGCATCTATATCTCGGAAGACACCATCTTCACTGCTCTGCTCCCCGGCGGTGACCCGCCTCGCCCGCTGTCCCCTGCGGCAGCGGAACCAGCTGCCGGGGGAGAAGGCGGCTCCCAGCGCAAGCTGCCGACCGCGAAGACAGCCCCCAGGCCTCTGGTAATGGCTGCCTCGGCTGCCACTGTGGACGAAGCGCGGTCTCTGGTGCGCGAAGCGCGACGCTACGGTTTCGGACAGCTCTGGGTACAATCGCCACCAACTGCCGCCGGAAGGGAGACACTTGCCGCAGCGATCTCCGAGGGGAAGTCTGCCTCGCCCACAGTGCTCGTTTGGGCTGTGACCTCGCTCTGCAAATCGTCCGAAACCGCGCCTGTCAGCGACAGCAGGGCGGCGGTGGCCCTGAACCGTGACCGCAATATCCTCGGCGAAACCTCGTCGGAATACGCACGCCGCCGCACTGCCGCACCGGGCGGTGAGGATGACAGGATCATCGAGGGGATTCGGAACCTGATCGCCCCGCCCGGTGATGTGCTGCGCACAGATATGCCTGCCTTCGCCGCCGTACGGATTCGTGCGGCACTGGACCTTGCTGCCGTGCCAGGGCTTGGGGGCCTTGCGCTGACCGATACCGCCGCGCCCGGCTATGTGCCGTTCCGCCCTCTGGAGGACTCGGCGCCCGGCTGGTGGTACGC
This sequence comes from Armatimonadota bacterium, assembly GCA_014380815.1. Classification (GTDB taxonomy): domain Bacteria; phylum Armatimonadota; class Armatimonadia; order Armatimonadales; family Armatimonadaceae; genus JACMJB01. The sequence goes on along the minus strand of JACMJB010000490.1, from coordinate 1,755 downwards.
CTTCGGGGACAGCGGTGATTTCGGGTATACGCCGGAGATGCGCCTTGATTTCCTGCGAAAAGAGGGTTACGATCCCCTCGACTTATCCGTATCCGGCATGCAGTATTTGAGCAACGGGGGAGCAAGTCTGCCCTTCTTCCCCGACCAGGGCGTGCTGGGAGATCGCGTGCCTGGCTACTATGACCGCCACCCGATCGGGCGCTGGGATGCGTACCGTAGTGGACACAACCGCCGCTTCCTCGCCGCGCTCTATGCTCGCCTGCGAAAACAATCCTCAACTCTGCCGCTGGTGATGATGGAGCGATCCGGAAGCGCCACCAACGAAGGCAAATTCTGGGCGAGCTGGGACGCCGCCGACAAACTGCCCGCGGAAAAGGAAGTAGACGGGGGAAGCCGGGGTGTCGTGTCGAAAAACCCGCACGGAGTCTCAAGAACCATTTACGCCCCATTCGTGGTCGCCGGTCATACAGATCTCGCCCAGTCCGCCGCTAACCTGCCGTTTTACTTCGCGTTCGCCCTGGATGCGAGATTCGCCCCTGCGTCTTTGAGTCCTGACCACCTGCTGATTGATCTGCGTACCCAATCCGTCCGCCACGTCGAGGAGTTTCTGAAACGGGCGCTTGCGCCGCTGCCGGGGCAGCCACTGGCAGGTAAGCAGGGTACGCCGCCGCCGGTCCGCAGATGATCGGGCTTCAAGACAGGGGAGTACCCGCTCGCCACAGTCAGCCGCCCAGACTGCTAGCGTTCTGTATACTAGGGTCGCTCTGGCGCACCAACTCGGCGAGGGGGTGTCTGCAGACTTGAGACCGCCATCTCTGCTTTACTCGCCGATAACCAAGCAAAACGCCTCGCTGGCTGGCGAGGCGCTCCGTGAAGAAAAACAGGAAAGCGGCGTCTCTATCCTGCCTTTACTCGTCGTCGTCGCCTTCCATATCCTCCATCGCGCCGGAAGAATCGGTGTAGTTACTGATCTCCTCGCCGCGGAAGACCGTAATCAGGAAGTCCTCACGGTCAAACGAAGGCAGATAGGCGTGGACGACATCATCGTCAATCTGGGCGATCAGCCCCTCTTCCTGCTCTATGGAAAGGTCTCCCTCCAGAATGAGGGTCCCGTGAATAGTATCGTGCGCATAGTGCAGGTCAAGCTGTCCGATACGCCGGTCATCGTCCCAAATCAGGTAGATCTCGCTTGTCTGAGTGCGGACCAGCCGCGTCAGCTTAAAGTTTGTTGCTATCCTCTCGTCACTCACGAGAAGCCTCCTCTTGCCGTCAAATTGCAGTCCCTTTCACCATCGAGACCGCTCTGGCGCAAAAAAGCGGCGTCCGCCGTTTAGTATTCGTGCGGACGCCGCTGCTTGCTCGAACAGTTTATCGCAGGTCACCCTGCCGTGCCACGATTGGCGCGCGCATCACGCCATACCAGGCTCCAACCGGGGCCGAAGCGGCGGGCGGCGATTGGTCTGAGTGTCATCGTCCGTCCCGATCCCATCCTCGTCCGGGGTGGTCTCCGGCAGGTCCATCTTCTGACTCTCGCGCGGCGAACGGCCCGCCGGCGCCTTTGCGCCCTGCATCAGTTTCAGGAACTGCTCTCGCTCGATGCTCTCCCGCTCCAGAAGGACCTTCGCGATCTCGTCGAGCATCTCGCGGTTTTCCAGAAGGATCGCCTTGGCGACGTTGTAGCATTCATCCATGATCGAGCGCACTTCCTGGTCAATCTGCGCGGCGACCTCTTCCGAGTAGTTCCGGTCCTCGTGC
>JACMJB010000489.1 GCA_014380815.1 Armatimonadota bacterium | reverse complement strand
CCGTCGTCATTCTTGATGAGGACCAGATCTACGCTATCAAAGCGTAGCCCGCAATTTACCGGAGAAACGAATAAAAATGGCAGCTAAAGAAATCCTGTTTGATGAGAATGCCCGCCGGGCGCTCGAGCGCGGCGCGAATGCCGTCGCCAACGCCGTCAAGGTGACCCTTGGCCCCCGTGGACGCAACGTGGTGATTGACAAGAAGTGGGGTTCGCCCACCATCACCAAAGACGGCGTCACAGTCGCCAAAGAGATCGAGCTGGAAGACAAGTTCGAGAACATGGGCGCGCAGCTGGTCCGCGAGGTCGCTTCCAAGACGAACGATATCGCCGGTGACGGGACGACCACCGCGACTGTTCTGGCGCAGAGCATCGTGAACGAGGGGCTTCGGTATGTCGCCGCCGGCGGCGCGCCGCTGTCGGTCAAGAAGGGCATTGATAAGGCGGTCGAGGCTGCGGTCGCCGCGCTCAAGGCCAATGCCATCGAGGTTGGGGACAACGAGAAGGTCGCGCAGGTCGCAGCGATCTCCGGAAACAACGACCCGGAAATCGGCAAGCTGGTCGCCGAGGCGCTGGATAAGGTCGGCAAGGACGGCGTTATCACCGTCGAGGAGAGCAAGGGCACGGGCACCACGCTCGACATCGTCGAGGGGATGCAGTTCGACAAGGGCTATATCTCGCCGTACTTCGTGACCGACCCGGAGCGGATGGAAGCAGTTTTGGAGAACCCGTTCATCCTGCTGTATGAGAAGAAGATCAGCGCCGCCGCCGACCTCATCCCGCTTCTGGAGAAGCTGGCGCAGAGCCGCCGCCCCCTGCTGATTATCGCGGAGGACCTGGATGGCGACGCGCTCGCGACCCTCGTGGTCAACAAGATCCGCGGCATTCTGAACATCGCGGCGGTCAAGGCACCGGGCTTCGGTGACCGACGCAAGGCGATGATGGAGGATCTAGCTGTCCTGACAGGTGGGCAGTTCATCTCCGAGGATCTGGGCCTGAAGCTGGACAGCGTAGACGAGTCGCAGCTTGGGTCTGCCAAGAAGGTCACGATCACCAAGGAAGAGACCGTCGTGATCGAGGGCGCGGGCACTGCTGAAGCGGTTCAGGGACGTATCAACCAGGTTCGCAAGCAGATCGAGAACACCGATAGCTCCTATGACAAGGAAAAGCTGCAGGAGCGACTCGCGAAGCTTGCGGGCGGCGTCGCCGTCATCCAGGTCGGCGCGGCGACCGAGACTGAGCTAAAGGAAAAGAAGACCCGATTCGAGGACGCCCTTTCGGCGACCCGCGCCGCCGTTGAAGAGGGGATCGTCCCCGGTGGCGGCGTCGCCTTCATCAACGTCATCGCCGCGCTGGATGCGGTTCAGGCCGATGACAAGGACGAGGAAGTCGGTGTCACCATCGTCCGCCGCGCCCTGGAGCAGCCGCTTCGCATCATCGCCGAGAACGCCGGTCTTGAAGGCAGCGTTGTGGTGAACAAGGTCAAGACGCTGGGCAAGGGCCAGGGTTTCAATGCTCTGACCGAAGAGTACGGCGACATGATCGCGTTTGGCGTCGTTGACCCGGTCAAGGTATCGCGTTCCGCCCTGCAGAACGCGGCCTCGATTGCGTCCATGATCCTGACCACGGAATCGCTGGTCGCCGAGCGCACCGATAAGAAGAAGGGCGCGCCCGCTGGTGGCGGCGGCGACGACTACGACTACTAGATCGTCGTTGCTTACCTAGGAAAAACGCCCCGCCTGCTCCCGCAGGCAGGGCGTTTGCTTTCGGGCTGCAGTTGATTCAGCGGCGAGCAGATGGCCTCTCATCCAAGATGCAGCGTCTGCACGGAGGCGGGTGGCAGGGTCAGGGTCACCCCACTGCTGCTTCGGATCTCGATCTCCCTCCACTTCACTGCGACACGGTGGGGGTCCTCCGCGTTGTTTGCCGCGTCGAGGCTGTCGGCGGCGAGGGTGCCCATTCTGCCCATCCCCTGGGGGGCTTCGCCGCCCGCGAAGCGCAGGATCACGGCGAGCGGGTCGGCGTGGTGACGGTTGGTGAGGCTCACCACCAGACCGCCGACCAGGTTCCGAGATGCCGAAGCCGTCACGAGCGGCAGATCCCGAAGCGGCTCGGTTGGGGTAGCCCAGTTAAGGTGAGTGAGAGCGGAGAGGGGGCGAATGGGGACGTTCTGAAAGTCCAGGCGCAAGGACTGCCCCCCCTGGTGCGGGGCATAAAGGGCGAAGACGTGTCCCGTGGGTGTCATCCACAGCGCGCCTCCGCGTGTCTGCAGGGGGGCGTGAAGAACATTGACGATCTGGGCGATATTTGCCATGGAAACGTCGGCGGCGTGGCGATGAAGAGTGTCAAAGACACCCGTGGTAGCAACGGCATCGCGCTGCGTGCTGACGGCCTCGAACTGACTCGTAACGTTCGCGTCGGGGTGCCAGACGCCCCACTCATCGAGTGCGATGCCGACCCGGTGCCTGCCGCCGGTCGCCTCGTGGATAAGCTGTTTCGCCGCGATAATATCCCCCTCGACCAGCTCGCCGCCACGGTGCAGGTGGTAGTACTCTTCCTCAGAAAAGCCGACGGCAGGACCGGCATTCCAGTAGCGGTGCAGCGAAAGGTGGTTCATGCCGCCCAGCTTATTGTTCGCCTTCAGGGTCTCGATGAGAACCCGGTTCCACTTGGGATCGAAGCCGCAGGCCACGGTCTCGACGAAGGGGTCCGTCTGACGCACGAACGTCTCGTAGCGCCGGAAATCGTGGGCATAGATCTCGGCGTCGTAGTTGCCGCCGCAGCCCCAGTTCTCGTTTCCGATACCCCACAGGCGAACTTTCATCGGGTCCACATGACCGTTCGCGACCCGCTCGCGCACCAGCGTCGTGTCGGCGGCTCCGTTGCAGTACTGCACCCAGTCAGCCAGTTCCTGAACGGTGCCACTCCCGACATTGCCCGCGAGGTACGGCTCGGCTCCGATCAGTCGGCACAGATCTAGAAACTCGTGGGTTCCGACCGCGTTCGTCTCGACCACCCGCTCGCCGCAGCTTTCCGCGAGCGTCCGGGGCCGCCTTGAGGTGGGGCCGATCCCATCGCGCCAGTGATACGAGTCCGCGAAGCAGCCGCCGGGCCACCGGAGCATCGGCACAGTCATCGCTTTCAGCGCGGCGATCGCATCGCGGCGCCAGCCGCCCTCATTGGGAACTGGGGAGTCAAGACCGACCCACAGCCCATCATAAACGCAGCGTCCCAGGTGCTCGGCAAAATGCCCGTGCAGTCGCGGTGAGATCGTTCCCATCTCCTCGTTCATCACCACGGTAACTGTGGTCGTTGACGCCATTGCCCAAAGCCTCCAGCCAAGCGTTGAAATCAATGGGCAGTATAGGAGGGTCGGCTGGTTCTGTCAACGGCGCACCGCTCGCGTAAGGCAGGGCGGGAACGGGTATCCCTCAGTGAACGCGAATGCGCGACCTGGAAAGGCAGCCCTTCTTAAATGACAAACGTTTTAGATATCATGACCAAAAGCCCCGCCGTCTGCATGCCGGACACCCCGCTCGCTGACGTCGCCCGAATGATGGTCGAGCACGACTGCGGCGCGGTGCCGGTCGTCGGCAGCCAGAGCGACCCGATGCCTCTCGGCATCGTCACGGATCGGGATATTGTCGTGCGCCTGGTGGCGGAGGGGCGCTGCCCGCTGGACCATGCGGCGAAGGATGCCATGAGCCAGAGCGTCGCCACGGTCCATGGCACCGACAGTCTCGACCAGGCCGCACAGGTGATGGAAGAGAATCAGGTGCGCCGGGTTCCCGTCATTGATGAGCAGGGACACATCATCGGCATCGTCTCGCAGGCGGACATCGCCCTGAATGCCACCGATCAGCAGACCGCCGACGTCCTGCGCGAGGTCAGCGAGGATGAGGAGTTGCTGACCCGCGTCCCGATGGGAGGAACCTACAGCGGGTAGCCCCTCTACGGCTCCGCCCCAAAAAGCAAACCGCCCGTCTTCGTGCTGAAGACGGGCGGTTTTGGTTTTACCGGTCGAACCCGGCGGGCGGGCTTCGACCAGATGCGGCTCTGTGGGCGGCTGCGATGGCCCACGCCGAAGGAGTTAATCGAGCGTCGCATAGGCAGCCTCCATCCCGGTGTGAACGAGATCCACATACGCCTGGCGGATGCCACGCACGTGGTAGGCGACGTTCGCCGACGTGCAGCCCAGCGAATCGCCGATCTGCCGCCAGGTGTGACCATCCAGCAGCCCCTGCAGAATCGCCTTCTGCCGGTGGCTTAGGCGCCGCTCCAGATCCTCCACGATCATCTTTGCTTCCACATCAGAGGTGCCCGGCAATGCCGTGCTGCTGATGGCGAAGTTGTTGTCGGCAGCCTCCATCGTTTCCGTGAAGCTGTCTTCCAGCATCTCGTGTGACCGGCGCTTGTTCCACCGGATGTGGTCCAGGATCTGCCAGCGCGCGTGCTTCAGCAGGTACTGAGACGGCGTGCCGACCGTCACGTCAATGGTCGGAAGCGCCTCGAAGACGGCGACCCAGGCCTCCTGCAACAGGTCGGCGGAATCCATGCCGGTCCGGGAAGCGTAGTAGCCCGCCAGCGACTCCAATCGCGGACGCAGCGTTTCGCGCAAACGATCCTGAGCGACGACATCGCCGCTTCGGGCACGAAGCATCATTATGTTTTCCAAGATGGTTCTCCGGTTCATCCGGTACACACGCAGCGACAGACGCCTGGGCCGTTCGTCTGGGAACGTCCGGTCATGGCCCCTTTTGCAAGAGACGGTTTCTGTCACTGCGGTTACAGGATTGTCGGCCCAATTGTCAAAATCAAAGCGTGAACCCGCCAGGAGTGCTCCGGAGAACGAAGCAGCCTAGGGCGTGGCTCCGCCAGAGTGATGGCGCGCAGTTCAGGATGAAAGTCATGCTAGCACTGCAGCGCCCGCGTCTCAGGCGGAAACGCAGAGATCCGTCTTTAATTTTGTAGGTGGGCAGGGTAGTCGGAGCGGATATCCCTCGCTTCTTCAGCTTGTCAGGGCCTCGGAAAAACGGGAAACCTCCGCCGGATACTGCGGAACGCGACAGGAACGTTGAACGGTGTCGCGAAAGTACGAAAGCGCTCGATTCACTGCTGCCAGTGGATCACTTGCTTTCTTGACGAGAGCGGTTTGCTCGATGAGCGCTTGCTTCGCAGGTGCGTACCTTCGCTTCCGCTCGCCCGAGGCGCGCTGGAAGAGGACGGGCGATTAGCCGGTAGGGAGCTTACCGCCCTGCTGATTTTGCAGGAAGGCAACTGATCCAACCGTTCTGACGCCCGCTTTATCCTTCAGGGCTATGGAGAGGAGCGCCTGAGGAAGGATTGCGGCGAAGCAGGCGGTACCGAGAAAACGCCCCGTGACGGTCATTCCATTGTGCCGTGCGGTAATCATTTGACTCGAACCTCCTGATTCCTATGTTAAGACGCGCCAATTGAGGGTGGGCCGATTCACGCGCGTCTTCTGGGTCAGTATAGCTTATAAGACGGCGCCTGCTAAAGGGAAAGAGAAAAGTTTTTCCTATTTTTTCAGCGGCGTCGCCTACCATCGGTTCGTCGTTCCGTGACGCCTGCTGCTACCTGTCCACATCCCCCATCCAGGGAACGGGCAGCAGAGACTCAAGCTCGTCCGCCCTCCCGCTGCCGTCGCCGGTGCCTGTGGATCTGAGAGCAAGACAGAGCGGGTGATGCTGTCCTCGCCCGCTTCGTGGGTATGGGCGATGCCTCGCCGCTCCAAAGGCAGCATAAAATCTATTGATTTCGTGAACCAGTTCATCGGATCGCCCATCGAAGACCCCCGATGCACTTCCGCGAACCCCGGTGCAAACACCCCGTTCCTCAAAGGGAACAGGGTACTGCCCCTAGTGCACCGAATCCGCGACCTGCTTTAGCTCGTCGTCGGAGACGCTGCCAAGCAAGGCGAAGGTTAGGCTGGCATTCGAATCACGCCAAACATAGGCGCGCTGACCGCGCGGCAGAGAGATAAATCCTCTTCCGGTCTTCGCATCCAACAAATCCAGAGAACGCTTCGGAACCGCAAGGCCGCTGGACTGCACGAACGTCAGTACTGAAAGCCCGTTATCAAACCGCTGGGAGACGCGCCGTGCCGATTTACTGCCGCCGCTCTTGTTCGTGACATCAATGGATCGCAGCCGAAACCCCTTGGGAAGGTAAGCAGGGCGGCGTACCGTGACCCCGGACCTCGATGCCTCGTCGTAGCTTCGGAAGGTCTGCTTCGTCTCAGAGACTGATTTGAAACCCGGGGGCAGTGCAGGCCGTGAGAAGTCGCCGGGAGCAAAAGTTGGCTTCAGGTCCACGGACAGGTAGTAAGCGCCGGACAGGATTCTCCCGCCCGGCTCCCGGTCTTCGCTGCGGAGGCGAAGCCCGGTCTCCCGGTCAATCCAGAAACGACGAGAGGGTCGGCGGTCCGCTGCCGTGCCGTCCGCGCCGACGCTTACGATGTCGGCGAGCCGTCCCGCGACCCTCTCCTCACCGACTATCTCCACCTGGAGACGCTGTCTTAGCAAGCGTTTGATGGCCTCACCCTTTACGCCAAAAGTCCGCTTTCCCGGCGAGGAGCGTTCCGTCAGGGTTTTCGCGCGTGTTGAGAGCAGCCAGGAGCGCGAATAGTTATCCACGAACACCTCCCCACCCGGGCGAATGGACTCCCGCCGAACGCCGCGCACGGGGTCGTGTCTCACCAGCTCCTCGGTGGAGCGGGCGGGGCCAAAGGTTGCCTCACGCGCAGAGTAGGTAAGGGTGCGCTCCGCCTGGATCATGCGCCCCAGCAGCGAGGCCCCCGCTCTGTTGCCGGAAGTGTTTCCTTGCAGGGCGCGCGCAGTGGCTTCCGATCCCCCCGCGAAGCGGCCTGGCTTGGGCTTCACCGGGCGGTCCGCAGGCTGTGCTCCCGCCAGGGGCACCAGCAAAAGGGAAGCCGACGTGAAAAAGGCGGCTGCTAGAGCCGCCCCTCTCGCTTGTCTTCGGAACGCAATCTCCTTCGGGATCATTTTGCCACTCGTTCTTTTGAACATAGAATAGAGCTTCAAAGAATAGAGCCTCAAAGGCTCAGTGCACTGTCCGCCGATACGCCGCCGTCCACGCTGGTGGGACCAGAGGGCAGCAGCAGGCTTGAGCTATCTCCCAGTGGGTCCGACGAGGCATGTTCCGCCCAAACCTGCTCCAGGGTCGGGTCGCCGCTGACAGCATTGGCGATGGTGAAGCCGGGGGGCGATGGCTGGGGCAGATCTGTTCGGCCCGCGCGGCTGCCTCCGAAGGCGACAAACGCGATCGGCAGAAGGGCCGCGACTGCAAGCCCGGAGGTGACAGCGGGGCGCGCGTAGGGGGCATCATACCACCAGTCGCGCAGCCGGTCCAGGAGCGGCGCGCGGCGCGGTTCCAGCACCTGATCGGCAAGCCGTTTCGCCAGCCTGGCCTCGAAATCGAGTGACGGTCCCGCTTCGGGGAGCGAGCGCAGAAGGCTTGAAGTGCCCCGCAGGTCGCTCTCCACCTGAGAGCAGACGGCGCAGGACGATAGGTGTCGCTTCAGACTCCAGGTCGTTTCGCCGTCCAGTGCGCCGTCTACGTACTCCGAAAGGCGGGGCTGTATTTTTTTGCAGTCTAACATTGTTTCCATCGTTTTTGCCATCGTTCCCTGCCGTGCGTCCCACCGTACATACTAAACCTACTGCCGTACTACGCTTCGAGATAAGGCCGAAGCTGCTCCCGCAGGGCGACCCGCGCGTTGTAGATGCGCGACTTCACTGTTCCCAGCGGCACCCGCTCGGTCTGCGCGATCTCTTCGTAGGCCATCCCCTCGACATCATGCAGAATGACTGCGGAGCGCAGCTTGGGCGGCAGCCGCTGCAAGGCGGCTTGAATGTGCGCGCCCAGTTCCTTGCGGCCCAGCACCGATTCGGGAGCCTGCGACCAGTCCGCAATGTCGCGGGTCGCGGACGGTCCCTCGTCGGCATCGCCTCCGCCAGCCATCGGCGCGTCCAGCGAGTGCACCACGCCTCGCTCCTTCTTGCCCCGCCGGAAAGCATCCACGCTCAGGTTGCCCGCGATCCGAAACAGCCAGGTCGACAGGCTCGCCTCGGCGCGGAACGATCCGATATTGGTGTACATCCGGACGAAAACTTCCTGCGTCAGATCCTCGGCATCCTCTGCGTTGCTAGTCATCCGGTAGAGATAGTTATAAATCTTGCCCTTGTAGCGGCTCACGATCTCGTTGAAGGCCGCAATATCCGCCTTCTGACATCGCGCCACCAGGGCGGAATCGCTTTGCTGGCCTAATCCCTGCGACAAGGTCAAACTCCACTGCACTGTCATGCGCTGGCTCTCCGAACAATCCTGCTGTTTCAGCAGCGTCGTTTCTGCTCTCTGAGACGCACGCGCTCCCGAAAAGTTCACTCGTCCTGCTCCGTTCCTGCTCCGTTCGGTTTACGGCAAAATACGATAACCGTTATTCGTGAAAAAACGCACGAAGTACGATGGCATTGCCTGGTAAAAATTGCTACGATGATATAATCAATCAGGATGTGGGAGAAAAACGATACGCTTCTCAAGCTGGAAGGCGTCGCGAAACGCTATGGTTCCCGGAGCGTTCTGCGAGATTTTTCTCTATCCGTGGTGCCAGGTGAAGTGGTGGCGATAACGGGCGCGAACGGGTCCGGAAAGAGCACGCTGCTGAAGATCGTGGCGGGCCTGCTGCGAGCCACGCATGGAAAGATCACCCTGCTCCGCGAGCCGGACGCGGCAGAGCGTCGCTTCCACATCGGATACGCAGGCCCGGATCTGCACTTTTACAATGAGCTGACCGCGCACGAAAACCTGGCGTTTCTCTACCAGGTACGTACCGGCACCGCGCAGAACCGAGCGGTACGCGAGCGACGTCTGGAGGCGGTCGGACTCGGTGAGCGCGGGGATGACCTGGTGGCGGCGTACTCCTCGGGAATGCGGCAGCGGCTCCGTCTGGCCTTCGCGACCGGGCATGAGGTTCCGCTACTGCTGCTGGACGAACCGTCGCTGGCACTGGATGAGAAAGGTGTCGCGCTGGTCGGCGAGATGATCGCTGCGCAGCGGGCCGGAGGCGGTGCGACGCTCCTAGCCACCAACGACCCACGCGAGGCCGCGCTGGGGGACCGCACGGTTGCGCTGGGCGCATGAGGCGCTGGCAGTCTTTGTCCGCGAGTGGCGAGCGGAATGGCGCACGCGAGTCGCACTGTCCTCCGTAGTGCTGTTCGCCGTGGTCGCTCTGGTGTTGATTGCCCTGTCGCTGCGGGACAAGACAGGCATCGTCGTGGACAGCGACGCCCGGCCTTCCGTTGCCGCCGCACTGCTCTGGGTCATTTTG
>JACMJB010000488.1 GCA_014380815.1 Armatimonadota bacterium | reverse complement strand
TTTGCTGGGGACTTAATATCTGCAAGTGACTTACCCACCGGATGAGGACCAGGCCCACCGCCCTGTTGCCCAAAATTATTCCACCATCCGTCTCCGGGGTAACCAACAAGGTTTGCGTTATAGCCGAACGAAGGTGTCTTGCCACGCATATCAGGCGTGATATCGCTAGGGCAACGGAACGCTTCCGGGCTCTTGACATAGTTGTATATCTGTCCGGCCCAACCACTGCCAGCACCATTCGGTGCACAGCCCCATGGCATCGACTCGTCGAAATCCTGATTGTACTGCATCACTGCGGTGCCAATCTGCTTCGCGTTCGATAGGCAAGACGTTTGCCGCGCTTTCTCCCGCGCTTGGGCAAAAACAGGGAACAGGATGGCGGCGAGGATCGCGATAATGGCGATAACAACGAGCAGTTCGATCAGGGTGAAGCCGGAGCGGCCTCGTAGCTTGGTAAACATTTCTGTGAATCCTTTCATAGGACCGTGCGCCATGACACATCGTGGCGTGAGTTGTAAGCTGCAGTGCAAACAAACCATGCAAACTGCGCAGGCAGAGTGCGCAAACAAACGCTGAGACAACGGTGTCTCTATTTGAAACCAAAGCTTGCGTTTCTAGAACGCGCCCCCTCGAAGGCGAGGGGCCACCTCATGACTTGCCGGGACAGGATTCTCACCGTCCATGAGACGTTCGAGGGTGTCGAACATCTGGTCAACGATCTCCGCGGGGTCCACCTCAACAATGATCAGGTCGTTTTCCCAGCCTAGCAGGGCGGGGGAGCCGACATTGGCGTGAGTGGCGATCTGGACATCCTTCCCCACGCGGACCCCCAGCTTTTGCAGGGACGTCAAAGCTCCCTGGGTCAGCATGTCGTCGGCGGAGAAGATGCCGTCGGGCCAGGTCTCCGGGTCGCTGTCCGGACCGAAAATCCTTGAGGCCATACGATAGCCCTGCTCCTGATGACTCAGGGTGTGGAACGTGCCCGGGGCGACGAGATGGTCGTTCATCTGCACTAGCGATGGGTCCAGCGAAAGGTTCGCGGCGGCGAGTGTCGCCGCGAAGTGCGTCTGCCGCTCGTCCGTGGGCGGCCAGACCTGATCGGCCATGCGGTAAGGGGAGACGGCGCTCCAGTAGGCGATCCGGCGGCACCCCTTCGCGGCCAGGGCAGCGACCCCTTGACGCATCGTCTCGTTCGAGTTGATACCGACCGCGAAAGGGCCAGGACCCGCGAACGCGACGGTGGGGATCTGTTGGCGCTCGATCCAGAGCATGGTAGGTTTCAGAACGCCCACGCAAAGCAGACCGTGTACCCGGCCATTGACGATGTCGCTGACCAGCCCGCTCTGCAGAGGTGCTGCGGTCGGCTCCTTCTGCAGAATGACAGAAGGGTCATCAGCGGTAAAATGAAACGAGAGGGTTTCGTGTTCGGCCTCAGCGCGCTGTCGTACCCGATCTACCAGCAGGTTCCAACACGGGGATGCCCCGGCTACGCGGAAGAACGAGGGATCGCAGATCAAACAGACCGTGCGCTGGCGGATGCGCGGCGAAACATAGATCCCGACCCCGTGCTTGCGGCGGATGACCCGCTGTGCTTCAAGCTCCGTAAGCGCGGAGTTCAGGGTGGCGACACTGACGCTGAACCGGTCTCGGAGCTGAATGACGGTCGGGAGCTTCGCATCCGGCCCAAGCGAATGGGCAAGGTCAGAAAGCTGCCCGCAGGTCTCTTGAAGCTTGGTTCTTCGAATCGGTCGCTGAAACCGACCCCTGATTATAGTGTTCGCGCTCGCCACGATTCCTGCCTCGCTGCACCATGTTGTATCCTGTGTTTCAGAACACTAGAAGTATACAGCTTATTCCTGGGTGAATGTCAACTGCCGGGAAAATTATTTTTGCCGAACTTTATCCAATCTGAATAGAAATTATCCGAGGCAGCGGGTGCCGTCGCCGTTCAAACCGAGAGCGAGTCCGGCTAAACTCGCATGGTATCATCGGTAAAGGCGACACCACTGCGCGAGGCAGCGGCCTCGCCGCCGCTGCGCCGACGATGAATCCTCAAGCCCCATCGACCCTGGTTTCAGGTCACCTCCCTCAAGCGCTGCGGGACGCCGACGACCTTCTCCTTTCGCTGGCAGGCGGCAGTCATTACGCGCTTTACAGCGCGCTTCGCCGTCTTGCTGCGGCACTTGCGCCCCTCGACTCGTTCTATGTCGGATTCTGCTGCGAAGCGGACCGCACCATCGTTTTCCCGTATAACTTCGATGGGCGCGAGTACGACGACCCGAACCTCAATTCCTACCAGCCCGGTGGCGTGACCGAATGGATTGTCCGGGAGCGTCGCTCGTACTGGTCTCATTCGGACGGCGGCGCGATGCTGCACCGGGGGCGCGCTTTTGGGGACACCACACGCCGCTCCGCGGAAGGCGTCATCGCCCCGTTCCTGGACCTGGAGGGTGTCCGTCCGCGAGTGGCAGGGCTAATTGCGCTCCTCTCCTACACACCTGCCGTCTACTCCGAGGAGACCGTCTGGGCGCTGGAGTGCCTGGCGGAAAGTCTTGCAACCGTGCTGGCGCGGGAACGGGAAGATCAGCGGCGCCGCCTGCGCCGCGCTGCCCTCGGCGGGGTGATCGGCAGCCCCCGGACCGAAGTCGTGGATACCGCCCCTGCCCGAATGCAAAGCCCTGCCCACATTGTCGGAGAGGTCAGTGAACGATTGAAGCGCATCCGGTATCGTAGTGAGGCGGTTCGTGCCCTGCTTCCTCCAACCGGCGAGGATGCGTTGCGCGAGGGAGTGCAGGCCCTGGTAGAAGAGTGTGAAAGAAGCCAAACCGAGACGCTGGAACTGCTCCTGCACACCAGCATCACCTCCCCCGACCCACGAAGGATCCTAACGCCCCGCGAGCGCGAGGTCGCCCTGCTGCTGGTGGAGGGCAAAACCAATCGGCAGATCGCGGAACAGCTTTTCGTGTCGGAAAAAACCGCGAAGACCCATGTCAGCAGCATCATCCGGAAGCTGAGTGCGGGTGGTCGAAGTGGTGTTGCCCAGCTTCTGAAGCCGTCAGGCGGTTCCTCTACGCCTTCGATGTAGGTCGTTCTCCGCCGTTCACTCAGAACGAAAATCCTCCGTTTTCCCACAGACAGCGCGCTCCCCGGACTTATACAATCTGCCCAGTGTCGGATCCCGACCCATCTTGACCGTTGGAGGTAGTCTTCGTGCGCTGTCTTCCGTTCCTTCTTCTCGCGGCGTTCGCGCTTCCGTGCCGCCCCGTTCCCGTCTTCGCCGCTCCAGTCTCCCCTCCGTCTCCGACTTCAGAGACGGTGGATTTATCCCGCTTCTTTGCTGGCTACGAAGGCGCTTTTGTTCTGCAGGAGGTCGCCACAGGTCGGACAATCCGCTACAATCCCACCCGCTGTGCGAAGCGGTTCGCCCCCTGTTCCACGTTCAAGATCCCGAACTCGCTGATCTTCGTGGAAACCGGTGTCGTCCGTGAGGAAAATCAGAGAGAAAAATGGGACGGCAAAAAGCGCCCTCTGGACATCTGGAACCGGGACCAGACCCTCAAAACCGCGTACGCGGCTTCTGCTGTCTGGTACTATCAGCGGCTGAGTGCAAGGGTCGGAGCGGAGCGAACACGCCGCTACGTTCAGGCCCTGCGATACGGAAATCAGGCGGTTCCCTCCCGTTTCGACGATGGCCCACCGCATTTCTGGCTGGATGGCCCGCTCGCGATTTCCGCTGAGGAACAGGTCCAGTTTTTGAAGCGCCTTCAGGCCGGAAACGTGCCGTTTGCGCCCCGAACTCAGGCAATCGTGAAACGGGTCATGGTGCAGCAGCGGTCGGGAAACGCGGTTCTGAGAGGAAAAACCGGAACCGATGGAAGCTGGAGCACGGGCGTCACCACACTCGGCTGGTATGTCGGCTATGTCGAGAAGGCGGGCAGACCCTATCTCTTTGCCGCTAATATCACCGGCGGTGTGAATCCCAGCGGACCCAAAGCGAAGGCGATCGTGCTGCGAATCCTGAAAAGCCGTGGGCTGCTGTAGGGGTACTGAGCGGCAGGTCAAGACGTTGCGGCTTGGCTGCTGACTAGCGCGCGGGGTCTGGTCGCTAGGTCCGGTCAGGTCTGTGTCAGCAGAGTGCCGACCCGCCGTTCGATCTCGCGCGTGACCCGGATCAACTCCCCGCGCCGGTTTGCCCTGTAGGCGTCCCAGCATTCGGAAAGATCCAGTGGCTCACCCAGTCTCACGATACATTGGCGCGGCCCGCCGATCTTTGCCTCACCAAAGCATTCCCGCTCCAATCGGGTCAACAGGTCCACCATGCGTTCCGGGGTCGGATGCGCGGCGACGTAGCCATCATAGACAGCGATCCAATTCGCTAATCGTTTCAGATCGCGGAGCAGCGGGCGCGAGCGGTCCTGCTGGAGGCGGCGCAGCTCGGTATCGTAGGGCGTCGCCTCCTGCGGCTCTTCACGGGTGACCGTCTCGATCACATGGATCAGGGCGCGCATCCGCTCGGGCAGCGTCTCGCCTCTGGGCAGGGCGACCCCCGCCGCTGCCGCGACCCGGAGCAGGATCGCCTCCTTGATCGCATCGAGACGCGGCGTCAGATCCGCCGCCGCCCCGCCGCTCTCTTTTTCGGTGGGCAGGCGATACTCACTTTCCAGGGAGTGCAGCATCGCCTCGCCGATTCGCCGCAGCCGCTCATAGGGGGGATCACCCGGTGAGACGGGCGCTCCGGTAAATGCCTCCAGCCGCAGCAAGGAGACGGTTATCGCCGCGGACATATCGTGGACAAACCGGTACTTCAGCGCGACCGGCACAATAAAAAGCGAAGCGTCCGCGGCGTCCTGGCTCCCTGCCTCCACGGATTTTCGTATATCCTCCAGCGCCCAGAACGCGAGCTGAAAGACGCCGCTGTGAAACGGCAGCAAGGAGTCGTTCTGAGAGTAGACCTCCCCTTCGGGAAAGATCACCACCTTCGCGCCAGGTTTCGCCAAAAGCTCCCGCGTGGCCCGAAAACTCGCCCGATCCGCGGTCCCTCGCACCACGGAAAAAGCGCCGACCCGTCGGATCAGCGCCCCCCACAATCCCCAAAACTGGTTAAAGGACTCTCGGCAGGCGAGGAAATGAAACGGCTGCTTTACCATGCGGGAGAGGTGAAACAGCAGGGCAGGCTCGGTGTTAGTGGGATGATTTGGCGTCAGAAGCACCCGCCGACGGGCGAGACGGCTCAGCATGGCCAGATCGCCGGGGAGATACTCCACTCCGACGATACCAAGCCTTGGAAGAATCAGCGGCAGTGTCGCTCCGAAAAACCCTTGAACCGCCGCCGATGGCTTTGCGGAGATAAAGTCATCGGCCATGGTAGTGGTCAGGTTCGCCGCGGGGTCTGGTCATCCCTCCCCATCTTCGCTCGCCCGCGCCGCCTCCGCGAAACGCCTGGGACTGAAAACTTTTCAATTTTTTTTGTGCATCCCGACTTTTCGCCCGCCATCTCCGATTACTATAGTTGAGAGGCGGCTCCTGGGGCATCAGGATGCTGTCCTCCAGAAAGCAAGACGGACTCTTGGACTTACGTTACTGGTTCAAACGCGGCAAAAGTCTCGCCTCCTATCCGGTCTCCGCCGACGCAGACATGGAAGCGCTCCTGGCTCACCAACAGGAGGAGTGCGCCCTGATCCTCGCCGCTCGTCAGGGAGACCGTTCCGCTTTTGAACAGTTGATCAAGGCGCACCTTCCGGCGGTCCGTCGCTTTTTACAAAGCCGGGTAGCAGGCCAGGATGCGCTGGAAGATGCGTTGCAGGAGACACTGCTGGGTGCGTGGACCTCGGTGCCCGCCTTCGAGCCGCGAGTGCGTTTCCGTACCTGGCTGCTAAGAATCGCTGCGAACAAAGCAGCAGATAGCCTCCGCGTCACGATTCGGCAAGATCGGCACGAGGCGATGATGAGTGGCGATTTCGTGTCCGAGGAATCGGAGAACTGGGAGCAGGCCGCAGAGCGCCGCAGTCTGGTGCGCCAGGCGCTGGCGATCTTACCAGATCAGCAGCGTGAGGTGATCGAGCTTTATTATTATTCGGAGCTGACGCTATCTGAGATCGCCCGCCTGACCGGTCGTCCCCTCAGCACCACAAAATATCAGTTTTATGCCGCGCATACGGCTGCTGCCGCGGCCCTGAAAGAGGAGAGCAATGAATCAAACCGGCAAGGGCGATCCTCAATTCTTGGGGAGGGGCATTCACCGCGTGCGAAACGCTTCGCGGCGGCGTCTATTTCTTCGGTCAACCCGATCGCCACAGTTGCTCGAATGGTATCTACAAAGACGATGGGGAAGGCGGACTAATGAGCGAATATCCCTGCGGCGGCACCCGTCGAGAACAGGAACTGATGCTATATGCGGGTGGGGAACTGCTATTCTGGGATCGGCAGCGGGTCGAGAGACACCTGCGACACTGTTCCTGCTGCTGCGAGCGGCACGCGCTGATTCGGAGCGCGATGGGGAGTATCGCCGCCGAAGTTCGCGGCTCCAGCCTTCCTGCCTGGCAGGCGCAGTCCCCAGTCCCGTCCTACGGAATTGCCGCCCGTCTCCTGGGCAGACGGGAACAGACCGCCCGTCTGGCCTCCCTTGCGGCGATCAGTGCCGCTGTCGCCGCAGTCGGCTCTTATCTGGCGGCGAATTACGGAGACAATCTTCGGCCGGTGCAGCCCGCTCCGCCTTCGCCCGTCAGTATTGTGACCTCGCCGATCTGCCGTTGAAGCCATTGTGTCCTGATGCCTTACGCTGAGGGGCGACTGCCACCGCGCCTCGACGGCAAAGACTATCGTCCGCTTCCCCGCGGGCTTCCTGTGCCGATCTCAAATTCCGTCCCTGGAGAAACTATGACCACTCGACACCGTTTGTGTTCTATCGCAACTTTTGCCAGTCTCGGTGTGATCTGCAGCTTCGTCAATGCGGCCCCGGCAGGCGCCCAAGCAGTGGACCCGTTGGGCGACTTCCTGCCCACCTACCTCGGAGTGCAGGGAGGCGATCTCGATGTACTCAGCACCGGCGCGACCTACGATGGAAATAACTTCCTGTTCACAGCGACTCTGAACGGGGTGGTCGGCACGACGACAGGTGGTTTCTACGTCTGGGGGGTAAACCGCGGAACGGGTACCGCGGGCTTCAGCAGCCTGGGACTGGACGGCGTCCTTTTCGACT
>JACMJB010000487.1 GCA_014380815.1 Armatimonadota bacterium | reverse complement strand
GCGTCGTCCACGAAGACAACGCCCTCTGTCGCGGCAACTGCGGCCGTTTTTTGGGCCAGGGCGGCAGAGGGCGATCCGAGAACGAGCGCGGCGAGGAGGCACCCGCCAACGCAAAACGCCCCAGCGAGTGTTCCTCCGCACAAAACGCCGATGCTCGCCCCGGGCGCTCGCACGGGGGTTGAGCTACGCCACGCCCATCAGGATGTCGAAAACCCGTTGATCCAGCCGCTCATACGGCAGCGGCTTGGCGGCGAGGGCGGCGGGATCGAAGGCGCGGCTTTTCAGTGCGGTGGCTTTATCTTTGGTGAACCCGGTCAGATAGCTTTCCAGACCAGCATCGCCCGCGTGAATCTGGGCAAAGATCTCCCGCACTTCCGGATCAGCATCGAACTGCGCGGCTTTCTCCTTCAGAATGAGATAGGAGCGCATACACCCCTTCGCAAAGGCGAGGACATCCGCATGATCGGAAGTGCGCAGGGCGTGTGCATCGAAATGACGTGGGCCGTTATAGCCCTTACCCTCCAGCAGGCGCACCAGAAAAAAGGCGTTCTTCGCATCTTCCTGACCGAAGCGCAGGTCCTGATCGAACCGGCCCGGCTTCTGCCCGTTCAGGTCGATGTGGAACAGCTTGCCCGCATCGAAAGCCTGCGCGACTGCGTGATAAAAGTTCAGACCGCTGATCTGCTCATGGGCGACCTCCGGATTGACCCCGACCAGGTGCGGCTTATCCAGAGTCGCGATAAAGCCCAGCATCGCGCCGGTCGTCGGCAGATAGATGTCGCCTCTCGGCTCGTTTGGCTTGGCCTCCAGCGCGAACTTGTAGCCATAGCCCTGGTCCTCGCTGTACTCCACGAAAAAGTTGATGGCATCGCGCATTCGTGAAACGGCGACATCCGCTTCCTTCGATGCATCCACCTCTGCGCCCTCGCGTCCTCCCCAGAACACGTAGGTCTCCGCTCCGAACTCTTTGCCCAGGTCCATGGAGCGCAGTACCTTCTGATAGGCGAAGGCGCGAACCCCAGGGTCATTGCTTGTGAACGCGCCGTCCTTGAAAACGGGCTGCGAAAACAGGTTCGTGGTCGCCATTGGGACAGCGATACCGGTTCGCTGTAGAGCCTGCTTGAACTCCGAGACGATCCGGTCTTGCTCCTGCGCGGACGAGCCGAAGGGCACCAGGTCGTTGTCGTGGAAGTTGACGCCATACGCGCCGGTATCCGCCAGCGCCTCGACCATCTCGACCGGCGAGTAGCCTTTTCGAGTCGGTTCGCCAAAAGGATCGCGGCCCGGATTGCCCAGGGTCCAGAGGCCGAAAGTGAATTTATGCGCTTTTTGTGGGGTATAGGGGGAGTCCATTGCTCGTCTTCTGCTCCTTCGCGGCCCGCTCGTGATGTGGGGTTATGTCGGTCCTTTCACTATAGCAAATGCTCAGGGACGTGGTCAAGGCTCGCGGAAACCGTGGAGTCGGCTGAAATGGGGACCGGCTGGGGAAGCTCGATCCGGGCAGTCACTCCCTCGCCAACCCGGCTCTCGATCTGGAGTGAGCCGCCGTGCGCCTCCGCGATGCTCTGGGCTATGGCAAGCCCCAGGCCGGTCCCGCCTGCTACCCGCGCGCGCCCCCGGTCCGCGCGGTAGAACCGCTCCAGGATATGCGGCAGGTCCTCGGGCGGGATGCCGGAACCGGTATCCGTTACGGTCACGGTCACGCCCTCGGTCTCCCTGCGGGCAGCGGAAAGGGTAATACTGCCAGAGGGCGGTGTGTGCCGCAGCGCGTTGCTCAGCAGATTATGGATGGCGCGCTCCAGGTGCGCGCTATCGCCGGTCAGCCAGAGACCCTCGGGACAAAGGAGGGTGATCGGCGCGCCCGGTTCCCGGTCCGCGGGGGGGATCGCTTCGACCGCTGCTTCCAGCAGCTCCCGTGCGGAGAGCGGGATTCGCTCCATCTCCAGCTGCCGAGCATCGGAGCGTGCCAACAGCAGCAGGTCCCGCACCAGCCTCTCCATGCTCCGCGCCGCGCGCGCGGTGCGCTCCCAGGCGCGTCGGCCCTCGTGGTTCTGGGGCGAGGCCAGCGCAAGCGATGCCTGCCCCAGAACCACGGTGAGCGGAGACCGCAGTTCGTGCGAGGCGTCCGCGGTGAAGCGTCGCTGCTGCTCGAAAGCCGTCTCCAGACGCGCCAGCATGGCGTTGAACACCTGCGCAAGCCGGGCGAACTCATCCGCTCCCGCCACTGGTAGCCGCTTGCCAAGATCCGCCGCCCCGATTCGCGCCGCCGCCCGGGAAAGCTCTCCGACCGGAGCGAGGGCGCGGTGCGTTAGCAGCGTTCCCACGGCGGTGGCGGCAAGCAGCGCGAGGGGAAGGAAAGCGAGCAGGGTCCGGTCCGTCGCCATCAGGGTTGCCTCCACCGGCTGAAGAGAGCGGGCGGTCTGCACCACCGCCTCCACGACCCCGTTCGCGCCGAGGACCGGGACCGAGCAGATGCGGATGCGGTCCCCGCTTGGCGCGATGCCTGAGCGGTGATCGGTTTCGCCCCGCAGCGCGCGTCGGTATCCGCCGCCATCCCAGGGAGCCTCCCTTCCTCTGGTGAGATAATTGCGCCCGGCGGGGTCGAGAACCCGGCTGTTATAGGTCGGTACGCCCTCCGGGACTGCCGCGCTGCCAAGCAGCAGCGCGGCCGCCTCCT
>JACMJB010000072.1 GCA_014380815.1 Armatimonadota bacterium | reverse complement strand
GGAAGTTGACACGCTTTCGGGAATCGAACAGGTTCTGCACCTCCAGGGTAAACCCGACCGCCTGCTTTTTGCGCTGCTGTTCCCCGGTTCCGACCCGCAGGTTTACCTCCTGACGCCCCTGGCGACCGCTGGTTTCATCCAAAACCGAGGAGGCCGTGCCGCTGCCGTAGTAGTAGCTCAAACCGGCCTCCGCCCCGCTTGGCAGACCATAACTGACGCCGCCGGTGATCGTGTTGAGCTGGTCGTGGTCGTTATAGGCATCGTCAATCACCTCGCCTAGATTGTTCAGGCCACGCGGCTTGGCGGTGGAGTTCGCCCAGGCCAGGTAACCGCCCCAGCCGATGCTGTTTCGGGGGTTGAGGTCATAGGAAAACTCGAAGCCTTTGATGGTCGCTTTGCCCAGGCTGATAGAGGTATACGCGCCGATCTGCGTTCCCTCGATCAGGATGCCGGTATCTAGCTGATTGCGGTCTTCCTTCTGATAGTAGGCGACCTTGACCGTCTGATTGCCGCCGAACTGCTTTTCGACATTTGCCTCATAAAGGTCCGTCATCTGCGGCTGAACCGAGAGGCCAAGGATCGCGCCCTGCGCGAGCGGCGGCTGGGTAAAGAGCCGGTTATAGGACAGGCGGGCGACTGTCAGCGGTGCGATTACATACGCGGTGTTGATGCGCGGCGACAGGCGGGTCTGATTGACGCTGTCCTGACCCAGGTTCTGGCTCTGCTTGTAGGCATCCAGACGCAGCCCGTAGTTCAGGGTGAAGCGCCGCGTCACCCGGTAGGTGTCCTGGACATAGCCCGCGGCATAGTAACCCTCACGCTTGACCTGAAGAGTCGGTGTCGCGGTGGCGGTGCCGAGGAGGTAGTTGCCGTCCTCGTCCAGTGTCCCGCCCTGCGGCGCGAGGCGCGGGTCCGTCGCAAACAATGCATTCAGCGCGGCCTGACTGCCGGGAATTAGCTGGTAGGATTCATCCCCGCTCTGATCCGAGTACAGCCCCCCGAACTTGAAGGTGTGTCGGCTCCGAACCGCTGTCAGACTCGCGGAAAACTCTGTCTGGTCATACTCGCGCTTGATCGTCGGGCTGAACTCAAGAGAGCTGTCTTCCGCAAGAGTCGCCGAACTGACCGTGGCGTTCCGGAACGCTTCGGGATTATCGTTGAGGATGTCCAGCTTGCTGTTCGAGTACCCCAGCGAGAAAAGCCCGGTGAGCGACGGGCTGAACTGCTTGCGGTACTGGAACGCGGTGAAAGTGTTGTTGTCTCGCTGGTAGATATCCTGGCGAAGCGCTTCCTGTGAGGCGATTCCGCGCGTCTGGGCCTCTTCGGCGGACAGTGCCCCCGCATAGCCGAACCCCTGACCGAAAGGCGCGTACTCGTCGGGAAGCCCGGTTCGGTTGGCGACTTCGGTTCGAGCGGGGGCGGTATTGATGACCAGGTTAAACTGGTCGCTGGGACCGGCCGCATAAGAGAAGTTGCCGAACGCCGTGGTGGACTGCTGCGCGTTGTGGGCGCTCTGATTACCAGGCTGCGGCGCTTCCAGGGCATTGTCGGTGTTGTACTGCGATAGATTCACCAGGTAGCCGAATTTCTTAGCAATATCGCCGTGAACATCGGCCCCACCGGCGGCTGCGCCCGCCTGTCCACCGAACGTCAGGCTGCCCGTGAACGTGCCGAAACCACCCCCGCCCAGACGGGCATCAATAAAGGGGTCAATGGTTCCGGAGCGGAGCGAAAGATTCAGAATGGCAGCGGTCTCGCCGCCGTATTCCGGGGCGTACGCGCCGGTCTGTACATCGAAGGTCTGAATGGTCTCCGGTGACAGGAACTGGCCCGCGCGGCCCTGAAGCGCGCCGGGCAGCAGAAAGCCGTTGATATAGACCGAGGTGGAAGCGTGCTCGCCGCGCGGGTGCGCCTGATTCACCGAGTCTTCCACAAAGCCGGGATTCGAGCGCAGTGCCTTAGTCAGCGACTGCGGATTGCCCGCTGCGAGGGGAAACTTCTGGTAAAAGCTCTGGTCGCGGACCGTGGAAGAGGAGGTCTGGCCCGTACGAACTAGGGGCCGCGTTACAATCACGGTGCCGGACCCTTGGGCGATCGCGCCAAGACGGATCGTCACCTCGCTGGTGACATCCGCCTGCACAGTGACGCGGCGGGCATCCACCTGAAAACTGTCGGCATCGGTCGTGGCGACCCAGACACGGTTCTCCAGCGGCGGCGTGGTCACCTCGCCATTGGCATCCGTGGTCAGGACGAGATTGGGATTGACATTCGCGCTGTCTTCCAGGGTGATCTTCGCGCCCGGCACCGGTTTCTGGGTCGCGGCGCTGAGAACATGGAACTTGACGCGCCCGACGACATCCGCGCGGACAGGACTGACACCGACCGAGGCAAGGGCCGCGCCAGCAGAGGAAAAAAGAACGAAGGAGCGCACCGCGGGCAAGGCGGTAAACCGATGAGACATGAATTTTCTCTCCCAAAGAGGGTTTTCGGGGTGCACCTGGGGCAGACACAAAGCGCGCTGCCCGAAACAAGCAGGTGGACCAGTGAAGATGAGGGCAGATCGCCGGGTCTCTGGATCGCCGGTAATAAAGCGACGGGTCAGAGCACAGGGGAGCCACCGGCAAAGACAGCCAGACCGATAGGGTCAGGCGATGTCGCAGGCGAGGGGGGAGAAAGCGAGCGGCGGCGCGCGCGGGGCGCGGCGGGGGCCT
>JACMJB010000486.1 GCA_014380815.1 Armatimonadota bacterium | reverse complement strand
GGTGTCGGGGCAGGTGTCGGAGTGGGCGCGGGCGTCGGAGTGGGTGGCGGGGTGGGCGTCGGCTCCGGCGGCTTGGGGGTCGGGGTCGCGCGCCGCTGGATCAGTACTTCGGCGGGGCGCTCCTGCGGCTTGGGCGCTTCGACACGCCGATCCGGGCTGAAAATCGAGCTATTCGCCGCCGCCAGGACGCCGATCGCGTTTACCACGAGCGATGCGATCAGGCAGGGACCCAGCAGCTTATCGGAATTATCCATAATGTCGGTTTTTACTTTTCCCGGCTTCCCGGCGGGCGGGCGCTAGAGGCCCTGGTTGGCGGACTCGGCCTTTGGGTCCACGGGTGAAGTCGCGACAATCACCGTAGCGGGAGCGCCCTTGGGGGTTGTCACCGTGTTCACCTTGTCCATCACATCCACCAGCTTCTGAACGGTCTGCTCCTTGGCGACGTTCACCACGATCGTGCCCTCGGGATCGTTCTTGATGTAGCCTTGAAGGGTTGGACTCAGCTTCTCCAGCGGAACTTCATCCAGATTAATGAAGGTTGTCCCGGCCCGATTCATCGTCACGATGTAGCGCTTTGGCGGCTTCGGCGGGACTTTCTGCTGGGGCGGAGCCTTCACCAATTTGGGGATGCTGACACCCATGCCGCTCATTTTGACCATGGACAGGGAACTGTACATAAAGAAGACGAGCAGAAAAAAGATCGCGTCAATCATCGGGATGATCTCGACACGGGCCTTTTTCGTTTCGCGGGTCCGGATGTTTACCCATCCCTTCATTTGCTGGTCCCTGCTCCCTGAGTCGTGGTGGTCGTATTGGTCGCTTCGGCGGCATCGTCGTTCGGGGCGGTGGCGATATACAGCTTCGCCGGGTCGGACTGCTTGGCGACATCAATCAGGCCCTGCAACTGTCCGACCTTCTGCGTTTTGTCGGCATTGATGACGACCACCAGGTCCGGGTTCCGCTCGATCTCGCTTTTCAGCTTGGGCAGGATCTGCGAAAACTCGATATTGCCCTTGTCCAGAAAGTATTTTCCGGTATCGTCCACGGTCACCACGATCTTTTGGGTCGTTTTGCCGCGCGCAGTGGAGCTTTCGGGCAGCTTGACCTGCGGCGCGGACATCGTGACTCGCTGAAGGCTCGAGTAGATGAAGAACACCAGCAGAAAGAAGATGGTGTCAATCATCGGGATGATTTCAATGCGGGCCTTTTTAAGCTCGGCTCGCGGCAACTTCACGGTGCGTCTCCTTGCCCAGGCCGACAGCCGGATCGTTGTTGCGCAGGCTCACGAGGATGTTCATGAGCTGCGTGGCGCGAATCTCCATGTCCGCGATGATCTCTTTGACCTTTTCCGTCAGGTAGTTGTAGCCGACCAGGGTAATGATAGCAATCGCAAGACCGCAGGCGGTGGCGATCAGCGCCTCGCCGATACCGCCCGTGATCGCCGTCGCATTGTTCTGCCCCGCGGTCGAGATGACACTGAACGTGCTCATCATACCGGTGATGGTGCCGAGCAGACCAAGAAGCGGCGCAACCGTGATGACGGTGTCCAGAACGCCCAGTCGCTTGTACAGAAGCGGCGTTTCGCGCAGGGCCAGCTCCTCCATCGAGCGCTCGATGGAGTCGCTGTCGAGGTCGCGGGTGCGGATACCGTTGGCGAGCAGCGCGGGGATCGGGCCGGGGGTATTCTGGCAGAGTTCCAGCGCATCATTGACCTGACCGTTGACCAGCAGTTCGCGGACCCGCTCAGTCAGCTCTTCGGTGTTGGCGGCGGCGCGATTGATGGAGATAAAGCGCTCCAGCATAACGGCGACCGCAAGGACCGCACAAACAAGCAGCGGCCACATAATGGGACCACCCTGACGAAATAGCTCAATTGCCCTGATCATTCTGTGGGTTTAACCCCTCCTAGCGAAATCGGCGAACAGATTTATGGCTCTTACTACAATCAAGAACGACAGCAGGTTCCGCTTAAATTCTCCGGAACTGCATAAGCGATCAGCATATCAGATAGGGACGTCGTTGTAAAATGGGCGGCTCCGGATGCGGGGGGAAGACACTCGGGGAGGGAAACACGGGTGTGCAAACAGAGGGGCCACGGCTCGGACCGCCACGATACTGCGCCACGCGCGGCAGAGCCGTTGAGTAACCGGCGCGATAGGAGAAACGTATCATGAACCACGGATTTCTGCCAGAGGCCAGAGTGAATAGCGAGGCAAGCTACGGAGAGCACGGGCACCCCCTGCCGGTCAGCAATTTGGCAGGAGTTTACCCGCTCTGCAACAAACCAAGCAATCAAGTGCCTATAAGACTATAATAAAGACAGTAATAAAGAGATTTTTTGTGCGCTGACTGGCGCGGGGCATCCTCGCCCCGCCGCGAACGGAAAAGGACAAACAGGCTGATGACAATCGCTCCCCGGGGCGGCGCACTCTTGGCTGCCGCCCCGATTTTATTGATAACAACGCTTCTGGGCAGTGGCTGCTCGCGGCCCCAGCCGACGGTGATGGCCCCGCCGATGAATAACCCCAGTGCCCCCATGGTGAATACCGCCCCGCCCGTTGCGGGGGGGCAGGCGGGCGCGCTTCCAAGCGGCGAGGGGGTCTTCGATTGGCATGACGTGCCCACCGGGCAGGAGGTGCCGATCACTCGCGGTGTCTTCGACCAGAGCGGCTACCAGTTGTTCGCCGGAAACGGCGAGACCATCGTGGTGCCGTTCGCGAACCAGAACATGTATGTGATGCGCTTTGGCAAATCTACCAATGGCCGCATGTACTTCGTCAGCAGCGGAACGGTGCCGACGCTGTATGTCCCGAACGGCGGCTATTTGGAGAACGCCGTGGCCCAGGGGGCGCGCTGGTTTCCGTTTCCACAGAACTACGCGTACACCCAGCCTGTGTATCTTGGCATCGCGCCTTCTTGGGGAGCCTACACCGGCATGGGCTGGTACCCCGGCATGGCTTACTATGGCGGCTACTGGTCGCCCAACCCGTATGGCTACGGCGGCGGCTTCGGCGGCTTTGCCCCAATGGTGGGCTTGAGCTTTTTGATCGGGGGGCGTCCCTACTACGGCTGGAACTCCTACAGCAACTACTACCGCTCGAACCCGGGATCGAGCGTGCGGATGCGGACTGTCTATAACTACAACAGTGTCCGACGCACCTCGCCGTCCGCTTTTGGGCGCAGCCGATCTGGCACAGCCAGCAGCCGGACAGGTGGGACCGGCTCGTTCGGCAGCAGCAGTCGGCGGACAGGCGGGACCGGCCCCAGCGGGTCGTTTGGAAGCGGTTCGGGGTCGTCCGGATTCGGCACCAGCGGGCGGCGCAGCGGCGGCTCGTTTGGCAGCGGATCGTCGTCGGGTTATGGCGGCTCGTTTGGCAGCGGCAGCGGGCGGCGCACCTTCGGCGGCGGCTCGTTCGGATCGTCATCGTCCGGGTCTTCCAGTTCTTCGGGCGGATCGTTTGGCAGCAGTCGGCGCTCATCCGGTGGCGGGTCGTTTGGGGGTGGATCATTCGGCGGCGGACGGCGCTCTTCGGGCGGTTTTGGACGACGGCGGTGATGATTGCGGGCAGGAACAGGAGACAGCGCCGATGAACGATATGATCTTTCACACCGAGGGCGACTGGGACAGCACCACGCTTTCCAACAACGGGGCGGAGGTGCTGGCGGCCCAGCTTTTCGTGGAGCTTCGGGCGGGCCGCGACGACTTCGGAAACCCGATGGACGGCGGCATCTTCGAGGGCGCGGATCTCGCCGCGCTGGTCCGCCCGCAATCCGACCCCGAATTCCCGATTGATGTTCTGCCGGGACGCCTGACCCTCCAGGTACCCGGTCACACGGTCGTGCTGGAAAACTACCACCCTCTCGTGGAACTGGACCAGACGCGCGTCTGGCACAACGGCGAGGAGGTCACGGAGCGGGTGGTGGATTTGTACGTGGATATCAACGCGCTGGACGATGTGGCGCAGGCGTTCCTGACCGTCTACAAGCCCCGCTGGATTCGGCGCGACGAGGTCATTACCTTCACTCTTCTGGGATAAAAAACGATGATCAGAAACACCAACGGAAATAATGGCGGCGGCAGTTCGGACCGAGGTCCCGCCCCGTCCGCGAACCGCCCCGCCGCCACGGAGGCCGCGCGGATCGAGGGCACACTCACCCATTTGCTGATCGGGGATGCCACCTCCGTGGACGGCTGGAACCTGTTCGTCAATGCCCAGGCCATTCCCACGGGCGAGATCGAGAGCATCAGCATTGAAATCATTGCCCCCACGGAAAGCAGCGACGGCACTCTGACCGGCCTGCTGTCGCGCTACGTGCCCGGGACGGAGGGTCAGGGGCGTTCCCAGCGCAGCGTCGCTTTGTTCCCCGGCACGGTGGAGGTAATCGGCAAGGACCGCCGCATCACGGTGACCTGCCAGCAGCCGGGTTCGTTCGACGGCCTGTGGCTGGGGCTGGGGCTGCGCTCCGATGGCACCAGCGCGGAGCTGACCGGGGTGCAGAGCCTGCGCATCCTTGCCTCGCCGGGAACGGGCCTCCTGGACGCCCGGCTGACCTGGGCCGATACCGGCGCGACCGAAGATCTGCTGGGCTAAGCCGGTGACCAGGCCGATGTCGCTGGGGTCATAAATATTTGGTCAGGTACGCCCGCGCCCGCGTCAGGCCGCGCTTCTCCCCGTCTTCCGACCCGTTATAGCGGAAGTCTTCCAGCTCCAGCGAGAGAACGCCGTCAAAGCCGTTCTGGTGCAGGGATGCGCAGACATGAGGCCAGTCCACGCTGCCCTCGCCGGGAATCGCGTAGCGCCAGTCTCCGCCGCTGAAGCCCACGGTCTGGTCGAAGGTCGGGCCGAGATTGCCGTAGCGGTACAGGCTTTCGGGGTCCAGAGCGGTATCCTTGCCGTGGACATGAACGATGCGTTTCGCGAATTCCGCGAGATACCGCTTGTAATCCACGCCGACCCGGACCAGGTGCGAGGGATCGTAGTTGATGCCGAAATGATCGCTCGGAACGGCGGCGAACAGGGCGCGCAACGTTTCCGGGGTCACGCCGAGCGCGGAGTTGTTCGGACCGGGCCAGCCCTCGACGGCGATTCGGACCCCGCGCCGTTCCGCTTCCCTGATTACGGCGGGAAATGCGGACTGCCAGTGCTCGAACGACGCGCGGCGGCTCTGGCTGGTGTCCTGTGGGTAAAAGACGCAGAAGGCCTTATCGGCACCCGCCTCGGCAATCGCCTCCACATTCGCGATGCAGATCTCAATGCCCTCTTTACGGACGGCTTCGTCGGGCGAGAGCAGCTTCTGCGTGCCACCAAGGTCTATCGTGCCCACTTCCAGACCCGCATCGCGGACCGTCTGCGCCCGTGCCAGGTTCGCCGGACCCCCCAAGTCCAGCGCATCAAACCCGGCCTCGCGGCACCAGGCGGCAAAAAGGGGCAGGGGGAGTTTGGCGCACGCGCCGGGGATACGAAGTCCAATCTTCATGGCAGAAACCGCTCCTTGACGGAAAGTCGTTGTTAGCGTTGGGCGCCGGTACGCGATACTCCTGCTTTTTGCCAGCGCGCCTCAAATGCGGGTACAACAAGGGCAGAGGCAGGAGTATCCATCGCCTGTGTCAAATAACGGATCATCACGGTTCAGATTTTCTGAGCCTGGGAGATGGGCGGAGTTCTTGGAACCGGAAAACCCAGCCGCACTGCGGCGGCTTGCTCAGGACAACTGGGCGCAAAGCAAGGCGGATATGACTACCGCGATCACGCTGCGTGACGCGGGCATCTATTATGCCGCCGTTTTCTTTGCCCAGCAGGCAGCGGAGAAGTCGCTGAAAGCGGCCATCATCAACCGACTGAACAAAAGCCCTCGTGGTCACAACCTGATCACGTTCGCAAACGATCTCCATGCGCCCCTTGAGGTGATGAACGCCGCTGCGGAGCTGAACATGGAGTTTTTGTCCTCGCGCAATCCCGAACATGCGGACGGTGTTCCCGCCCAGACCCATGATCTTGCCTCCGCGAACCTGCATATCGAGGCAGGCGAATCCATTGTCGGCTGGGCGCGGAACATCCTGTAAAATCCGGGAGAGCAGCCATCGTGCCACGAGGATCGTTTACTCAAACGCTTGCCGTGCTCCTGTCAGCCCCGCTGACGCTGGAGGAACTAGGCAATACGCTGAGCCTTTTCTTTGGGTCAGTGACTCTCCTGGAACCAGAGGAAGAGTCCGCGCGGCAGGACGACCCGGGCAGATGGGTTTGGGGGGGGATCCTGTGTGCTGCTTCCGTTTCCCGGCGGGGCATCCGGTCAGGTGATCGCGGATAGTTTCGCTTACCCCTGGCCCGACGACATGGGAGACCCGCAAACCGCCCCCGATCTCTTCGCGGGATGGACGATGGGGCAGTTCGGGCCGCTCACCTTTCCGCGGGCTCTGGAGCGCGCCGCACGCGATTCCGTGAGCTGGAGCGATGCAGTGGGCGACTGGCGAAATCAACACACGGGGGTCGTACGCCTGCGCAGCCAGGGCTTCGCGGCGGCGGGCGGTCACCCTGTGGATGAACTGGCCTTTGTCACCGAGGCGGCCCTCGCGCTGCTGGAGCTGCTCCCGGACTCGGCGCTCTGCTACTTCAACCCGGCGGGTGAGCTGCTTTTGCCGACGCAGGCGGTGCGGGAGTCCCTGGATCGGTTTCGCGGCGGCGGCGCGGTCCCACTGGAGATTTGGTGCGGCACCCGTGTTTTTCGGATCGAAGCCCCTGCCTTTGATCTAGGCGAGACGCTGCCTCCCCAAGTCCTGGTGGATACCGTTGGGCTGGGTCAGCTAAACCTGCCGGACCACGAGGTCCGTTTCTCCGATGCGCGGTTCGCGATCCAGGAGGTTCAGGCTTTCCTGCTGAATACCGCCGCGTATCAGCTGAAAAATGGTCCTGTGATCCGGGCTGGCGATACGATCAATGGCCCTGGTGGCGTTTCCTGGCGCATGAGTGAGCAGCCAAACAGCCTGCTGGACCCGCCGCGCCGCGGCCTTCTTTCCTGGCAGCCCGTCCTGCGATGACCGTGTGCGTGTCTGAGCATCTGAGCGTCTGAACTTCTCCCGAGAACCAAACGGAAACCAAACATGCCCCTTTTTCTTGGAATTGATACCGGCACTAGCGGCACCAAAACGGTCCTGATAGACGAGGCCGGGGCACTTCTAGCTACGGCGGCGCAGGAGTACGCCCTGTCTACGCCGCATCCGCAGTGGGCAGAGCAACATCCGGACACCGACTGGTGGTCGGCGGCCCAGGCAACGGTCCAGGCCGTTCTTGCCAAGGTGGGTGTCTCCGGAGATCAGATCGGCGGCGTTGGTCTGACCGGGCAGATGCACGGATCGGTGTTTTTGGACCGGGCAGGCAAGGTACTGCGTCCCGCTATGCTCTGGTGTGACTCCCGCACCGGCACGGAGTGCGCCGAGATCACGCAGGCAATCGGCGGGACCAAAAAACTGTTCGAGACCATCGGGCAGCCCGTATTTACGTCGTTCACCGCGCCCAAGATCGTCTGGCTGCGAAAGCACGAACCGGATATTTATGCCAGAGTCGCCCAGGTGCT
The DNA here is from genome assembly GCA_014380815.1 of Armatimonadota bacterium. Lineage (GTDB taxonomy): Bacteria > Armatimonadota > Armatimonadia > Armatimonadales > Armatimonadaceae > JACMJB01. The sequence continues at coordinate 3,102 of JACMJB010000486.1, read as the reverse complement.
GTTGCCGAAAGATTACATCCGCTACAAGCTGACCGGCGAGTACGCGACCGAGGTTTCCGATGCTTCCGGGACCTCGCTGCTCGATGTGCGTAAACGCGACTGGTCCCCCGCTATGCTGTCCGCGCTCCAGATCCCGCGCGACTGGCTGCCACGCGTCTACGAGTCGCCGGAGGTAAGTGGAGCGATCACCGCCGAGGCGGCGGCGCTGACGGGCCTGAGGGCCGGAACCCCGGTCGTGGGCGGCGGCGGCGATCAGGCGGCAGGCGGGGTCGGGACGGGAGCGGTCGAAGCGGGGCGGGTATCGTCGGCTTTGGGAACGTCGGGCGTGGTCTTCGCGCACTCCGCCGACCCGTTCTTCGATCCGGAGATGCGGATTCAGACCTTCTGCCATGCGGTTCCCGGCGCGTGGCATCTGATGGGCTGCATGCTGTCGTCGGGTGGGTCACTGCGCTGGCTGCGGGACACATTTTTCCAGCCCGAGGGCGTGGTCTCGAAAACGATCGGCGGCGATGCTTACGACCTGATGACACGCGGCGCAGCAACGGTCCCTCCCGGCTCCGAAGGCCTGCTTTTTCTCCCGTACCTGACCGGGGAGCGCACCCCCTACCCCGACCCGGACGCCACCGGGGTCTTCTTCGGCGCGACCCTGCGCACGACCCGCGCCTACTTCGCCCGCGCCGTGCTGGAAGGGGTCGCCTACAGCTTCAAGGACGCCTTCCGCCTGCTTCAAGAGATCGGTGTCCCGGTGTCGGAGGTTCGGGCGAGCGGTGGCGGCGCGAAATCCGCCTTCTGGCTGCAGGTACTCGCCGATGTCATCGGGCAGCCGCACCGTCTGCTGAACGTGGATGAAGGCCCCGCCTTTGGCGCGGCGCTTCTCGCGGGAGTCGGCACGGGCGCTTTCGCCACAGTCCCCGAAGCCTGCGCCGCCACCCTGCGCACGACCAGCGAAACCAAGCCGAACGCAACAGCGGGCGCGGTCTACGAAAAATACTACTCACTGTACCGCGAACTGTACCCGGCTTTGCAGGCATCGTTTAAGAAAGCCGCGCAGCTTTCCGGGCAGTGAGGAAGCCGGTAAAACAATGAGCGAAGACCCGCGCCGCTTCGACGTTGGTCGCGTTTCGATTCACCTGAATCACGCCCCGCCCGTCTACGATCCGGGCGGGCCGGTCGCGTTCGTCGGAGATTTGCCGGACGGGGCGGAGGGCGGCTTCCTTACTAAAGCGGAGACCGAAGCCGCCCGGCGCGGCGCGGTGCTAATGGTGGTCCAATGCCCGGTCGCCGCAGAGGCAAGCGAAGCGCTCCTGCGCGAGAGCGGTTACACCTTTGCCTCTTCCTGGTACAGCGGTTCCCTTATCGCCTTTGCCGCTTTTTCCGACACAGTAAGCCCTGCCTCCTCCGTGCGAACCGCAACCGCCGCCGATGTGCCGCGCCTTCTGGAGATCGGCGAGCGCAAGCGGGAGCAGTACGAAGCGTTCTCCCCTATCTTCTGGAAGAAAGCGCCTGTGGCCCGCGAAACCTTCGCGCCGTTTGTCACCAGCCAGATCGAAAACGAGAAAAATATCGCGCTGGTGTTTGAGGTAAACGGTGATATACGAGGCTACATCATCGCCCAGTGTGGAAACCCCGCCGACGGTTACGTGGACGATTACACCGTCGCGGACCCTGCCGCCGACTGGCCCACGGTCGGCGCTTCTTTGCTTGCCGAAGCCGGTCGTCAGGCACAGGCGCGAGGAGTCTCCGCTTTTACCATCGTCACCGGACACGCGGACGACCCTAAGCGTGCCGTCGTCGAAGAACTCGGGTTTACGCTTGGCAAGAACTGGCTCGTCAAGCCATTGCGGCAGGAAGTAAATGAACCGTAATCATAGCAGTGTCAGTCACCAATAGCCGCAATAAGAGAAAGGTCCTTTATTGAAGACCAATAATGCCTTCAAATATGCAAAGTTCAACTCCGTATGGACGGTGCTTTTTGGTCTGCCTCTTTATTTTAGTTTCGCTATTGGCGACATGTCGCTGCTTTCCGCCGCTCTATGGCACCTGGGGGTAACCGCTCTTTACTGGCTTTGGATGATATATTTTGACGACAAACCGGATGTAACGAATATCCTGTCACCGCTGATTATCGCTATTTGGGTAGCGGTGTTGACGCCCACTTTTCATCAAGCACATGAGAAATATCGTCAAAAAGAGGAGAGGCGGATACGGCGCCTTGCCCCACAGCCTGACCGAGGGATGCCAGATCAGCGGCCACAACAAGCGCCGTAACCACGCCAATGCCATTTCCGTTATAACGGTCGTGCAGGAAACTGTTTTCGGTGTTCAGGAAGCGAAGAAGGCGATGAGTTTTCGCAGCAGTTTTACCACAATCGCGGCTCTCTGCGCCGTTTCCGCGGCGGCGGGTGTCGCCGCTTTCAGCCAGGCCGAACGCCCCGCGCTCGCCGAGCCACCGTCTGCCCCGGTCGCCTCCGCAACTACCGCTGTCCGTGGCACCATTGACGAATCGGCCCTGGCAATTCTGAAGAAGGCCGAAACCCAGATGCTCGGGCTAAAGAGCTATCAGGCTGAGTGCTGGACAAGCGTCGTTGTAGATCCAAAACCGGACGGTACGCCCCGCAGGTCACTTTACTCCATGGCGACTCTGACGGCGGTCAAGCCCAATCTGATGCGCTATGACCGGTGGAGTGGGATGGCGGCAAAAAGTATAGATCCGCCAAGCAGTCAGTGGAAGCGCAAAAGCGAGAAGCCAGACACGACCTACGTCTGTGATGGTAAGACCGTCTGGCGGCAATATGGAACCACTTGCTCCGCTTCAAAGCGCACGGATCCAACCCAGTACATCATTGACGCCAAAGGGATTATCCGCAACTCCAGCGTGGGATACGACGGCCCAACCCATGCTCTGGAGAAGTCGGTGCGCGAGGCGCTCAAAACAAACCCTTGATGAGGAGCTGCCGAGGTGCGGCCCGTCTGATTTTTGCCGGAAAATTAACCTTCTCTTAACAATCAAGGCGCCTTGATACCGTATAACACACCTGTCATTAGTATATCGGAACTCGAAATTTAGAATTTTCAGGCGCATGATTTGAACGAAGAATCCGG
>JACMJB010000485.1 GCA_014380815.1 Armatimonadota bacterium | reverse complement strand
GGGCCTCGGTCAGCAGCGGCTCCAGCATCCGCGTTTCCCCATCGGTCAGCTTGCCTGCGCGGTCGGCGGCGAACTGGGTGACCACCGCGCGTGCTCTGGCAGGGCTGCGCTTCTTCTCCACCATCTGTGTCAGGAGGTCCAGGCCCGCGACCCGCTGGTTCACGTCCCTGGACTCGGTGAGTCGTTCCCCGCTCTCGATCACCTTTTCATCTGTCCGCTTCAAGAGCAGAGACAAAGCGGATTTGCGCAGATCGGCGGCCTTTCGGGTGAGCAGCCGCTCGATCTGCTCGGCCTCGCTGTCGGCGAGGTCGAACTTCTCGATCGCGCGGAAGGCAGCATGGCGCGTATACGATGCCGGGTCCCCCACGAGATCGAACAGCGTTTCGCGCATGGCGGCGGTCTTGTCTTTGCGTTTGGCGATAGTCTCAGCGACCTGCGCGCGTCCATAGCTGCTCATGACCGGCAGAAACGGGAAGATACGTTCAATCGGACGAGCGCCGAGGACACGGGGCAGTGCATCGGCGAGGTTCTCGGCCTGCGCTTCGAGCTTGTCCCACTCCCAGATCACCGGTTCCAATTCCCGCTCCTTGGCGGGGAAGCGGGGGATATTACGCTCCAGATACTCAAAACGGGTATCGTCCCCGGCAGGCGGCACTATCGCCTTCGGCGTGTCTGGTTCTTCCGGTGCGGTCTCCTCGATCGCGTCGCCGCCTTTGACCGCCGCGATAATCCCCTCTATCGCGCTTTTGAGACCCCCCAAAAGCCCCGCGAGCGGGGTACCCGGTTCTACGCTGGTTTCCAAAGCCTCGGTCAGACTGGCATCGTCTTGCGAAAGACTCGCCGTCAGTGCATCGCCGTTATCGCCGATGTCCGCATACCAGTTCGTTGCTGCGAAGGCCTTCTGTGCGACCCGCAAGTCCGCGTCATCGAAGGCGGCGAGGATCGCGGGCTTCGCGGTACTGAGGCGCAGTTCGGTCAGCAGGTACAGGGCGGCGTAACGCCGCTCCACGAGGGGGTCGGAAAGCAGAGGAAGAGCCGCGCTGAGGGCGGCCTGGGCATCGTCGAAGGCAAGGCTCCAAAGCGCGAGATACACGGTCTGCCCGTCCGTGGTGGTCGCCAGCACCTCGTCACGACCCTGGGGATCGAGCAAAAACGTTTCGATGGTCTCGGTCGCGGCGTTGGCCTGCTTGACCGACAGTTTCTCATAGGCGACCCAGTTCATCCCGAACCAGGTATCGGCGGCGCGAACCGTCGCGGAGAAGCGGAACAGGTCGTTGTCGCGGATCACTTTGAGCATGCGCCGGAACGCCTGCGGATGCGCCTCGTCCACTACCTCCAGGATGCTCTGACGCAACCCCTCCTGACGCTGGGCGGCCAGCAACAGTTTCTCAACAAACTCCCATCCCTCCGGGCGGGAAGCGGAAAGCAGCCCGCGCGGCACGTGACGCCCCATCGCGCCGATCTCATGACTGCCGCGCCCGGACTCCCGCAGAATCTCGAAGACCGCATCCCCTTCGGGACCACCTGCGTCTATGGCGACCGCGGACAGTCTTCCGAACAGATCGGCGTTGTAGGTGCCAAGGTAAGGAGTCCAGGCGGCGAACCAGTCAATGGGCATCTCCTGATACTGGCTCAGGCTGACGAGCTGCTCCAGGAGGTCGCGCCGCGCGTGCCACGCCTCCGGAAAGGTGCTGCCGTGCAGCAGCCGGAATGGACGACGGTTTGAACTGCCCTGATACAGAGTGGGGCCGTCGGGCTGCCACCAGGCGGTGAGCAGCGGGGCCAGACGCGGAAACAGCGCCGCGAAAAACGTTTCCCGCTCCCCGACCGACAGTCTGTCCAGGAACTGGCACGCCCGCTCCTTTGCTTCCATTTCCGCGCGTTCCTGTTTGTAGCGCTTGGCCCAATTGCTCAAATCTTGTTCCGTGACGAACGGGGTGCCATCCGGCTTCAGGCCGAGCAGAGCCAGCGCGGGAGCGCGGCTGGTGCCCGGGAGCGCGGCGATCCGCGCGCGCTGCTTCTCCTGCGGCTTCTCCGTCGAAAACTCTTTGAGTCGTGTTTCAGCGATCTGAGGGTTCAGCATGATCGTCTCGTCTTTCCTGTCTTTTCTATCCGCCCGCCAGCGCGACCAGCCGCAGGAAGGTCACGCGCGTCTCCGCTCCTACCGGGAACGTGTCGGAAAGTGCCGTCTTCTGATCCTCGTTGACAAACACAAAGTAGACGCCGTCCTCGAACGCCTGTAGCGCGGTATGAACCGCCTCGTCGGCGTCCACGGGCTGCACGGCATCCGAGGTACCGCCGCTGTCTACCTTGCCTTTGGCCGCCCCTTCGGCGATCCGGGCGGCGCTGAGTGCCTGCAGCAGGGTCCGCTGTTCCTGCCGCTCCCGGAACGCAGCGACCGAAGCGCGAACAATGCCGTCCAGCAGCATCCGCAGCGTAACGGCCCCGCCATGCCATTCCGGGGGCAGCGGCATCTGAAAGTTGGGGAACAGGGCGTTGCCGCCGCGTCCGAACTGTTTTCCTTCAACGGTCAGGGTGGCGCCGTCCTGGAGCACAGAATCGTCTTCCGAATTCGAGAGCATCGTCATTTTGGGTTCTCCTCTGGGGGGACACTGTCTTCATTATGGCAGAACCGGAACCGATTTATTGCCAAACAGGGGACGTTCACGCAGCGTCAGAGAGAATGATGCGCGGTAGCATCGCAGTGGGAGGCAGGGTATAATCGAAGGCGTTCAGATGGGTCTGCCCATCTGGTGGCTTCCTGGCCTCATAGCTCAGCGGATTAGAGCATCGGTCTTCGGAACCGAGTGTCGGGGGTTCGAGTCCCTCTGAGGCCATTTTTTCGTCGGAACTAGCGTTTTAATCCAAATGTGACCGGATATGTGGCCCGGCGCGTACCTTCAAGACTCAGCTTTTGGAGACACGCGTCGGGCTATGTTGTTTTTCGACGCCGCTAACGACTGCATCCGGCATCGGTGTTTCGAGCGCCGGATGACCCCTGCCACGCTCACAGAGCTATAGATTCCGGAGGAAGACCGCCTCGACCCCGTACCATTGATCGTCGCGTACGAGAGAAAGCAGTATCCGATCCGCCGCCATCGAAAGGATTCACCGCAAT
>JACMJB010000484.1 GCA_014380815.1 Armatimonadota bacterium | reverse complement strand
CGCGCTCTCGCAGGCTGGCAAGCTCGCTGGACAGGGTGCGGGCCGTCTTCTGCGCCTCATCGCGCCGCACGGCAAGCGCGGCCTGACGTCGCTGAAGTTCGCCGCGCGTCGCCTCCATGCCCTCGTCCTGGGCGTCCGCGGCGGCAAGCGCGGCGGCAAGCGCCTCCTCACGGGCCTGGTCGGAGTCGCCGCTGTCACGCAAGGAGTGGACTCGCTGACGCAGCGTTTCCGCCTCGCGCGCCAGACGGTCCGCCTCAGCGGATTTGGCCAGGGCACGGCGTTCGGCATCGCCAAGCGCGTCCCGCGCGGCGGAGATGGCGGACTCGGCTTCTCGAACCGCCAGGCGCGCGGCCTCCGCGTCGGTCTTGGCCTGCGACTCGCCTGCTTTCAGTCCTTCGATGTGGTCGTGCCCTGCTTTGACCGCCTCGGTCAGTTCGCCGATTTCCCGCTTGCGTCCCAGCAGGTTCGGGCCGGGCCGCCCCTGCGAGCCGCCGGTGATCGCGCCTGTCGGCACAACGACCTCGCCGCTCAGGGTAACGATCTTTGCCCAGTCGCGCCGTTCGATCTGCCGAGAGGCGCGGGTCGCCGTCTCCAAATCATCGGTGATCAGGACGCGGGCGAGCAGGACGCGCACGGCGGGGGCGACGTCGTCGTCATGCCCGACCAGATCCGCTGCTGAGCCGAGGACCCCGGCGGACTGCCGGGCGGCTCTTCGGAGACCCTCCGGGACCTCCTGTTCCCGCAGGTTATCCAGCGGCAGAAAGGTCGCGCGCCCGCCGCGCGTCTCATTCAGCAGAGCGATTGCGGCCTTCGCTTCCCCTTCGGTCTTCGTGATAACGTCCTGCAGGCTGGCCCCAAGCGCAATCTCGATCGCCGTATCGAGGTGGGCGGGAACCCGCAGCGCATCCGCAACCAGGGTATAGCTGCCCCGAAGACGCCCACTCTGGGCGGCGCGGACAACCGACTTGACCCCCACGAAGTAGCCTTCCTGCGCCGCCTCCGTTTCTTCGAGGGCGCGAAGCCGCGCGCCCTGTTCCGCGACCCGGCGCTCCGCCAGTGTGCGCTGCTCGCCGAGGGAGGCCACTCTCTCCCCGGCCTTTAGCCGGGTGGGTTCTCGCTCCTCCGTCAGCACACGCCGCGCTGCTTCGAGCGCCGCATTCGCCGTCGCCGTTTGCTGAGCAAGCGCTTGCGCCTCTGCCCGTGATGACTCTAATTCACGGTCTCGTGCCTCGACACGGCCTTCCGCCTCGGCGACATCCGCGGCCCGGAGGGCGATGCGCGCCCGGAGGGCGCCAAGCTCTGCTTTCTGGGCCGCCAGACGTCGCGCCAGTTCCAGATAATCGGCCTGCTGCCCCGCGACCGTCCGCGACAGTTCAGCCAGCGCTCGCTCTGCCTCGTGCGCGACAGCTTCCGCAGCGGCAAGCTCTCTGGCGAGTTCGGCAAGGCGCATCTCGGCTTCGCGCGCCTCAGCAGTCCGTGTTTCCGCCTCCTGCTGCTGCCGCGCTTTCTCATCACCGAGCAGGGCAAGGTCTCGCGCCAGCGTCTCCGCCGTGCGGACCGCACCCGCCCGCCGTTCTGCTCCCAGCGCGATCCGGCCCTCGATGCGCTCGGTCTCCGACAGCGCGTTCTGCTGCAGAAGCCGGGCGTTGTCCATCTCCCGTTCGGCGGCGGCGATGCGCTCTCCCAGCCCGCTCGCCCCAGCTTCCATCCGCTCTACCTCGGCCTTGAGACGGTTGGCCTCGTCGGTCGCGGCATTCGCCGCTCCGATCCGCTCCGCCAGTTCATCGCGAAGCCGCCGGTAGTCCCAGGCAAGCTGACCGACCTCGACCGCCCGCAGCCGCTCCGACAGTTCCTGGAACTGTTTCGCAGTGTTTGACTGCGCCTCCAGCGGGGCGAGTCCGACCTGGATTTCCCCCGCGATGTCCCGGACCCGCACCAGGTTTTGCTCGGTATGCTCCAGTTTGCGCTGGGCTTCGCGCTTCTTGACGCGGTACTTTTTGATACCCGCCGCCTCTTCGAAGAGCGCGCGCCGGTCTTCCGAGCGGGCGGAAAGAATGGAATCAACCTCGCTCTGATTTACGATCGCATAGGCGCCGCGCCCGACCCCGGTGTCCAGGAACAGGTCCGTAATGTCCTTCAGGCGGCACGGCACTTTGTTGAGAAGGTATTCCCCCTCACCCGAACGGTAGATACGGCGGGTGACCGTCACCTCCGCGAAATCGAGCGGCAGGAACCGGTCCTCGTTGTCCACGGTCAGCGAGACCTCCGCCATGCCCATCGGCTTGCGGCGCGCGCTCCCGGCGAAGATCACATCCTGCGCCCGCGATGCCCGCAGACTCGATGCCTTCTGTTCTCCCAGACACCAGGTCAGCGCATCCAGCAGGTTGGATTTACCGGAGCCATTCGGCCCAACAATCGCCGTGACCCCCTCCACGAACGTGATCTCGGTCTTGTCCGCGAAGGTCTTAAAGCCATGGAGAGTGAGACGTTTGAGGCGCATTAGCGAATTATTATAACGGGCAGGTATCCTGCCTGCCCCTGCTATTTGGCAGGGGCAAAAAGGAGAGAGGTAGGTCTCCCCGATTGTTCGAGATCGACAATGGATTGGTTGATAATCACAGGTTCCAGGACATCGCGGGTACGTCCTACCGCTCGCAAAAGAAACTCGTCCCCAATACTGAGACGGTCCACTTCTTGCCGCTTTAGAAAAAAGAACTCATTCGATCCGGTAGCGATGCCGCGCTGTACTTTGGCGAAGTCAGATAGAATCGGTGCTCCGTAGGCATCTGGCTCGTTTTCCTGACGAGGGCGGGAAAGCCCGGTCGCCAAAGCCTCCTGAATTTTACGCTCCGTCACTATCAGCGAAGGGCCACAAGTAGAAAATCCGGACCGTACCCAGAGCGTGAGTTCGTCGGTCCAGGGGGCTTTCACTGTCGCCCACCGTAGCGAATCTCGCGGCGGCGCATTCCGAATGAGAAACACCAAGGCATTTGTATCCACTCGTGGAAATGGCGAAGCTTCAGTTGTAAAGGTGATGACCGCTTCCAGGTCGAAACGATGCACAATCCAGCGCCATAGCATCGGGGCGAAAACGCCCTCGCAGACATCCGCAGGAAGTATAAACGCAAGCCGTCCCTCCGGTT
>JACMJB010000483.1 GCA_014380815.1 Armatimonadota bacterium | reverse complement strand
GCCGTTCCCGCTGCTGCCCCGCTCGCCGTTTCGGTCACCGCCGCGCGCTCCGGAGGAAGTGTCCGGGTCGAAGGCCATGCCGTAGGTGCCGCCGCTGCGCTCGCCGGGCCGGTCAGGCGGAAGCTCCGCCCGCTGCACGATCTCGACTTCGCCCGTGGTGTTGCGGACCCGGATTTCGGGGCGCGGCTGCTGCCCCCGCAGCAGTTTGTCCACCACCTTGGCGACATCATGATGGATGGCGAGCTTGTCCACCTCCAGGATCTCGATGATCACATCGAAGGTCGGAGGGGCTTTGCGCTCCAGAACGGTCTTCTGCGTGCCCCGCTTGCGCGCCTCCTCGTCGCCGAGCGTGACGGACTGAATGCCGCCCACCAGATCCGAGAGTGTCGGGTTCAGCAGCAGATTTTCCAGGCTGTTGCCGTGGGCCGTGCCGACCAACTGGACGCCGCGCTCGGCGATGGTGCGGGCCGCGAACGCCTCCTGCTCGGTCCCGATCTCGTCAATGACGATGACCTGCGGCATGTGGTTCTCAACAGCCTCGATCATCACGGCGTGCTGGTTCTCCGGCGCGCGCACCTGCATGCGCCGCGACCGACCGATTGCCGGGTGGGGAATATCCCCGTCGCCCGCGATCTCGTTGGACGTGTCTACGATCACGACACGCTTTTTAAATTCGTCGGCCAGGATACGCGCGACCTCGCGCAGCTTGGTGGTCTTGCCGACACCGGGCCGTCCCAGCATCAGGATAGACTTCCCACCCTCCACGATGTCGCGGATGATGTCAATCGTGCCATAGACGGAACGCCCGATGCGCAGCGTCAGGCCGACAATCCGTTCGCGGCGGTTGCGGATGGCGGAGATACGATGCAGGGTCCGCTCGATTCCCGCGCGGTTGTCGAGGCCAAACTCCCCGATGCGGGTGGTGACATAATCAATGTCGTCATCGGTGACCTCGTGCTGGGCATCATCGGAAGTGAGGGTCGGTTCGCCTGACTCCCCACTCGTGACATTGAAATTGGTCATCTCGCCGGGGCGAAGCTCGATCACGCGGCCCGGAAAACGCGCCTCGGCGGGGCGGCCCAGGTCCAGCACAATCTCGATCAGATCGTCAATCTGTGCTTCCCGTTCCAGGCAGGCTCGCAGGCGGGTCGGCAACACATCGAGAAGCTGCCCCAGGTTATCCGTGATCCGCTGTTGCTTCGAGGACAGCGGAGTCCGGCTCGTCCCCTCCCGTGTCGGCGTGCTTGTGGGAGCGGCATCAAGGGCGACAGGCGGCGCTTCCGCGGAGGTAGCGACAGAAGACCTATTTTCAAGGATCGTCAAAATGTGCTTTCCAGCCCCATACGAGCGGCGGGGCCATGCCGCAGGTAGATGCTCTTATTATATCTCTGGCAGGGTTTTGTTACAACCACGACCCCTGCATTATCGAAAAACAGCGCGTTTTGGCTAAAGAGAGCCGGTTTGCCGCCGCGTCACCGCGTGGGTTATAATGCAGGCCGTGACGATAGAACTATCGCACGTCGGGGTGACGTACAAGAGCGGTCAGGCAAACTCGGTCAGTGCGCTCGGCGATGTGAGTCTCTGCATCCCCCAGGGCGATTTTGTCTTCCTGGTCGGGCCGACCGGAGCGGGGAAATCCACCCTGCTCAAGCTTCTCTACCAGGATGTTCGCCCGACGACCGGCGCGATTACCGTAGGGGAATTTGACCTTGCCCATCTGCGGCAGCGCGAGGTGCCTAAATTGCGCCGGCGTATGGGGATCGTGCTGCAGGACTACGGCCTGCTCCCCCAGCGCACGGTCTGGGAGAACATTGCCTTCGCCTGTCAGGTGCTGGGGCAGCGCCGCCGAGACATCCGCGTCCGAATCCCCGAAGTGCTGGACCTGGTGGGCATGACCCACCGCTGTGATGCCTTCCCAACGGAACTTTCTGGTGGGGAGCAGCAGCGCGTCGCCATCGCCCGTGCACTGGTGAATCACCCGCCGCTTCTTCTCGCTGATGAGCCGACCGGCAACCTGGACCCCGAAACCGGGGCGGGCGTGATGCAGGTGTTGCTGGAGGCCAACCGGCGCGGCGCTACCGTGATCTGCGCCACCCACGACAAAACCGCCGTGGACCGCCTGCGCCGCCGGGTCGTTGCCGTTGAAAAAGGACAGATCGCCCGCGACGAACCCGAGGGCATGTATGGCTATGAGGCGTGAACACTGCCCCCTCCCCCCTTTGGGGCAGAGCGAAGGCCGTTCCCCTAGAGGGGAAGGGGGGAACGTTTAAATGCGCTCCCTGCCTTTTCTCCTGCGCGAGGCCTTAATGAACCTGCGGCGGCACGGTCTGATGACCATCGCCGCTATCACCACGATTGCGGTCTCGCTCGCCCTGCTGGGCGCATTCCTTGTCACCTTCTACGAGATTGACACCGCGACCCACCGCGCGGTGTCCAATTTCGAGGTGCGCGTCTTCTGCCGCACGGGTATCACGCGGCCGGGCCGGGACCAGATCGCCCCCCGGCTGCGCGCGCTGCCTGGAGTCGCTACCGTGCAGTTCCGCTCCAGGCAGCAGGTATGGGCTGAGCAGACCAAAAATTACTCGATAGACATCTCCGGCATCCCAAACCAGATGAACGACACTTTTATCCTGACCTTGTCTGACCCGGTACAGGCGGGAAAGATCGCTGGGACGGTTCGCGGATGGAGAGATCTCGTGCAGGAGGTCGCTGTGCCCGAAGACGAACTGAACGGGGTCCGGCGTATCG
>JACMJB010000482.1 GCA_014380815.1 Armatimonadota bacterium | reverse complement strand
CTTGCCTGCGTAGATAAACTGTCCAGGGTGGCGCTGGCCCCGGCCGGGTTGGCGGTCCCCCCACCGGGGGCGGGGGGGGGCGAAAAACCACCCGCGACGCGACCGACCGGGGCAGGCTGGGTTCGGGTCAGGCGCTCACGGAAGACCAGGAGGCGGTTCGCGATTCGGATCTGGTCACCATCGCGGACGGGGCAGTCTGCCGTAAGTGGTGCATCATTCACGGACACGCCGCCGGGCAAGTTGCTGACATCGCGCAGAAAGAAGACGCCGCCGGGCTGGGCGTAAAGGATCGCATGGTTTTTTGCAATGGCGGCGTCTCCGAACAGGGGCACATCCGCCAGCTCGCTTCTGCCAATGACTGTTTCGGTCTTTTCAATCAGAACGTCGCGGCCTTCGTTACGGCCCAGGACAATGCGGATCCACGCCTCTTTGAACAACTGCTGGACCAGCGAGATGAACAGACCGATACACGCCCCGGTGATGAGAAACCCGAAGAGGCGCGAAATCGTGCTGGCGCGAAGGCCGGGCAGCAGGTAGGGGATGATCTCGAAGGCGCTTCCCCCGACCAGCCCTCCGATGACACCGCCGATGAAACCGTTCCGACCGACTCTGACGCTTCCCTTTCGCCAGCCATCCGAGGTCCCTGCCATCGCACCGATAGCGGCCCACCCAATGGCGCGGGCCAGGACATTTCGCAGAAAGTCCACCGGGGAATTTGCCGGTTCCACATACAGCGCGCCGAAGAAGAGCATCCCGATCTGCAGCCCCAGCACCCCGGCAACCAAACCGACCACCAGGCCAAACCCGATGGCGCGTGGCCACTGCCCCCAGGCGCCGGAGTTCAGCAGATCTACCGCTCCCAGCAGGATCGCCACAAATGCCCCCCACGCCATGCCGACATAGTACTGGTCACGAGCGCTTTCGGCGGTCATTCGGCGCACAGAGTCCGGCAGGTGGACCAGGCCGGACGCATCCGAAAACAGCCAGGTGAACAATCCCGCCGCGAGACCTGCCAGCGTGTACAGGACGATGCGTCCCGTGATCCCATACATAGTCAGCCCTCGAACCGCAGACGCGACGCGCCGACTTGGATTTCATCGCCGACAAGAAGGGGGCGAGGCTTTCCCGCGGTCAGCCGCTGACCGTTGACGAACGTGCCATTGCTGGAGCCTTCATCCACAATCTGATGGCCGCCCCCGCCGGGCAGCGCTTCGATGCGGGCATGGCGGCGCGAAACCGTGGAGTCGTCCGGCATGGGCAGGGTATTTTCGGGGTCACGACCCATGGTGAGTGGTTCCTCGGCAGGGGTCGGCAGTCGTCGCCCCTCCACCGGCCCCAGGGTGCCAAGCAGGCCCCCCCTCACGCCGTGGGTGCCGGGGTGAAGGTGGAGGTCAGTGACGGCCGGAACTGCCGCCACCCCCGGCAGGTCCGCGAGAGGGGGTAGTGGCGGCAAGCTGGAGATCGGGGATACCGGTTTCAGATGGGAGATCGTCGCAGGGCCGTTCAGGCTGTCCTGGGGCATCTCAACGCCCAATTTCTGGAGACTGCCCGCCACGGTGACGCCCCGCTCGCGAGCGATCCGGAGGCCGAACCAGCCCCCGGCCACAAGGATGAGGAGGCCAAGAACCCCCGCCCCCCAATTGTTTGTGGGGACTGGTGCGCCCGCGGGGTTGACCGGGGGGCGGGCTGGCTGGGTGACCATCCCCCCAGCGGGCGACGCCGGGGCCGCGGAAGCCGGAGCCGACGCCTTCGGCGATGGTTTGGTCGTGGTGGATCCGGCAGGCTGCTTTCCGGGAGTGGCAGCCCCCGCTGCTGGGACCGAAACCGCAGGCTTCTGTTCTGAGGCAGGCGTCGGCTGCGCCCGCACCAGCAAGAGGGGAACCGTGGTCAGGGTTGATAAAACGGCGGTCAGGAGCAGCGTGTTTCGTGCGGCGTTCGGTTTCATAGCGGGTCCAGTACGGGATCATTTGTTGTCAGCAGGCGGCGTGCCTGTGGAATCGAATCACGAATCTCAGTGGCGAGAACCCCCGCCGTCCCGATCTGTCGTTCGCACCATTCTCCGGAAAGCGCATGCAGGTACGCTCCCGCTCGCGCGGCATCGAAGCCATCAAGACCGGACGCCAGCAGCGCCCCGATCACCCCGGTCAGTACATCCCCGCTCCCTGCGGTCGCGAGGACGACACTGCCTCCGCGGTTGAACGCAAGCCTGCCATCCGTGGCTGCGATCAGGGTCCTCGCCCCTTTCAGCAGGGCAGTGACGCCATATCGGGTGGCGCATTCACGGACCATGCTGAGGCGCTCCTCCTGAACCTGCTTCGTGCCGCATGCCATCAACCGGCCCATCTCCCCCGGGTGGGGTGTTACCACGAAGGGCGCTTCCGAGCGGCGGGCTGCGACCCTCTGCGGGCCTGCCTTCGCCAGTGCGTTCAGTCCGTCCGCATCCACCACCAGTGGCTTAGCAGCCGTGCTACTGAACTGTTGGACGAAGGATACCACCTTCTCGGTTCCCGCCATTCCCGGCCCGAGCGCGACCGCGTCGGCGGTTTCCGCAAGAGCGAGCGCGGCCTCCAGGGCACCCAGCCCCCCATGGGTTCGTTCCGGCGTCTCCGGCAGTCCTTTCAGCACAGCCTCTGGGGCAAGCGCGGCGGCCGTATCGAGCATGCTTTCCGGCACGGCAAGCACCACCAGGCCCGCCCCGGCACGAAGTGCCGAGATCGCCGTGAAGCAGGCCGCGCCCGCCATCCCCGGGGAGCCTGCAATCACCAGGAGGGTCCCAAAACTGCCCTTGTTCGCATCACGGGCCTGGGCGCGAGGCGGAAGCAGGCGGCGCATTTCGTCGGCGGTCGTTAGCTGATCGTTCAGATCGGGGGAGGTCAGCAGTGCCTCGGGGATCCCGATTTCCGCCACGGTGATCCGTCCCGCGTATGAGGCGCCAGGATAGGTCAAAAGCCCCGGTTTCGGAAGCGCGAACGTTACGGTGCGACTGGCGTGGACCGTCCCTTCGGCTGCTCTGCCGGTGTCCGCATCCAGACCCGAGGGAACGTCCGCGGAGAGGATCCGGGTTTTGCCGGCGAGGTGGATTTCGGATAGCAGCAGGAGCCGCTTTCCCATTGGAGAGTGGGGGTCAATGGGTCCTCGAACCCCCGTTCCCAAAAGGGCATCCACCAGAAGGTCCGCTCGGTACAGCGCCGCAAGAAAGTCCGGTTCCACAGCATCGAAGTGGTGGATCGGCATCTTTCTCAGTGGGGCATAGTGCCGCGCGGCATCGCCCTTCAACTCAGAGGGGCCTCCAGTCAGAAGGACGAATACCTCGGCCCCCGCGTTGGCGAGGTACCGGGCCGCGACAAAGCCATCTCCCCCGTTGTTTCCTTTGCCGCAGAACACGACGACGCACTTGTTTCGGGCATCGCCCCCCAGCTCCTCGACACCAACGCGGGCCAGAGCGGCTCCGGCAGCCTCCATCAGAACGATGCCGGGGATTCCGTATTCCTCATTTGCGCGTCGGTCAATGGCGCGCATCTGTTCTGCCGTAGCGACTTTCATTTCGGGCTAGTTCAGGAACCCAAAGGCGCGATGGAGACCGATGCGGGCGGGTTCCCAGGTGGGGTCCAGGTCCATGGACTTCCGGTAGGCATCACGAGCCTCCATGAAACGCGCCTTGCGCTCCAGAATACGGCCTCGATGGTAATGCGGATAATGCCGGCAGTCATAATTCGGAGCCGCGAGCGCTTTGTCCAAAAAGGGAAGGGCGTCGTCCAGTCGGTCCAGCTCGATCAGGTAGACCGCGATGTCGTTGTACGCGTTTCCCAGGTCAGGATCGAGAGCGATCGCTTTTTCACATTCGGCGATCGCCTCCTCCCATCCCCCCCGGCAGGCGATCACCCAGCCCAGATTGGTGTGTGCCTCCGCAGTAGGAAATAGTTCCAGCGACATCTGGTAGTAGGCAGCAGCATCCTCGACATCGCCCTGCGCCTGACGCTCCTGGCCCAGGGTCCGGTATTCCTCCGCCTCGACGCGCAGGTTGAGATCGCCCAGGCGAAAAGGCTCCGGACTCGGACCGCCTGCATCCTCGCTTTCGGTACCAAACGCCGTGTCTGCGGTATCCCGCATCATCGCTTCCTCCATCTCGTCTGGATTTCGCTACCCTCCCACTGTCTGACCGGGTGTCAGGGACAGCACTTCTGTGACCCCGCCCGCCGCGACGATCTCGCTTTGAAATGCCTCCGGGGTCCCGGTGAGCAGGGGGAACGTGCCAAAGTGCATGGGAACGACCGCCCGGACCGTGGACAGGAGCGCGGCGGCCTTCGCGGCCTCTCGCGGCCCCATGGTGAACCGATCCCCGATTGGGAGAAAGGCGAGGCTGGGCCGGTAGAGTTCGGCGATCAGGGCCATATCGGAAAAGGCACAGGTGTCCCCGGCGAAGTAAAAGGCGAACCCGCTGTCGAGCGTCACGACAAACCCGCCTGGTTCGCCGCCGTAGAGCACGGTATCCCCGTTGTTGATACCGCCCGTGTGAAACGCCATTGTCATAGTCACCGAAAGGCCAAGCGTCTCAAAGCGAACGGTGCCGCCTTTGTTCATCGGGCTGAAGGTCTTCGGGTCTGCGCCCTTGCTGCCCAGATACCCCAGGATCTCCGGGACCGCCGCGACGGTGCAGCCCGTTTTTCCCGCGACCGCGGCGGCATCGCCGATATGATCGGAGTGCCCATGGGTGATGAGCATCAAGTCCACCGCGCCGGGGTCCTTCTTGTCGGGCGGGGTAGAGGGGTTTTCGGTGAGCCAGGGGTCTATTAGAATCCGCTTGCTGCCGGGCGTCTGCACCAGAAAAGTCGCGTGACCGAACCAGGTGATCGTGAGGCCCGCAGGCAGTTCAAACGACATGAGAAGTTTCCTCTTCCAGTAAACGGCGCGTCACCCGGACACGTTCCCCGTAGGTACGATCGGAAAGAACCGGCCTGGTATCCGGGATGTCAACGGCTTTCGTCAGGGAGATCCAGGATTTACACCCGTAATAGTCTACCTCCATCGGGACGACGATAGGCCGGGGCAGCACATAGGTGCGAAGGAACAGGGCAAACAGGGGCTTTTGCGGTGCTTGCTCCGTTCGAAAGCGGAGCAGAGCATCGTCGAAGATATGCTGGCTTTTGAGCGTGTAAAGCGCGCGGGGATTTCGCACCACCACTATCTCTGTGATGCGCGCCCAGGCATCGAAGCGGATCTGGTCGTCCGGTGGCCGGCGGCGCTGTTCCTCCTGAAGCCAGGCTCCGTAGCAGGGCTGAAGCATCCCCGCCTGCTCCGTTTGGTGCTCGTAGGTGGGAGACAAAAGGACCTCACGCGCCTGAACCTCGAACTCACCGCTTTCCTCCCGGATGCCCCCCTTGCGAAGGAGCAGGATCTGCCGACCCTCGCGCAGGGCGCGGATTACAACCGCCCACTCTTTGAGCGCGATCGAAAGCGATTCTGGAGGCGTCAGGGCCGCACTATCGGGCCGCATCTGGGCTGTCGGGGGACCGTGTTCCATGTGCTATTATATTTCCCGGTTACAAGCCGGGTCAAGCGTCTCCAAACTCCAGCGAAAACCTGCCGTACAATGAGCCATGACTGTCCTGTCTCCTTTTTCGGCTGGCCCGGTCCGGGCGGTTCTGGTGGTTCATGGCGGCGCGGGAACGATCCTTCGAAAACACCTGACCGCGCGTCTGGAGGCGGAGTATCTTGCTGCCCTGGAGGCATCTCTCCGTGCGGGCTACAACGCGCTTCAGAGTTCGCCGGGCACTGCCATGGATGGTGTCGAGGCAGCGGTGCGATTTCTCGAAGACTGCCCGCTGTTTAACTCCGGGCGCGGATCGGTCTTCACGCATGACGGACGAATCGAGATGGACGCCGCCGTGATGGACGGGGAGACTGGTCGTGCCGGGGCGGTGACCGGGGTGACGACCGTGCGAAACCCGGTCACTCTTGCGCGGGCGGTCCTGGAACAGTCGCCGTTCGTCATGCTGGCGGGCAGGGGGGCGGAGGAGTTCGCCACCTTTGCCGGGACCGAGCGCGCGGCCCCCGAATACTTTCGCACCGAGGAGCGCTGGAATCAGCTTCAAAACCAGCTTCGCCGGGAGTCGGAGGAGTCTGCCCCGCTGATGTCGCTTTCGGAAGACAACAAGTTCGGAACGGTCGGTGCAGTCGCGGTGGATGCTCGCGGCACGGTCGCCGCCGCGACCAGCACGGGCGGCATGACGAACAAACGCTACGGGCGTATTGGTGATTCGCCGGTGATTGGGGCGGGCACCTGGGCGGAAAACGCGACCTGCGCCGTGTCCGCAACCGGTCACGGGGAGTTTTTCATCCGCCACGCCGCCGCGCACGATATCGCCGCTCGAATGGCTTATGGGGGACGCACCGTCGCGGAGGCCGCGCATGAGGTCATCCAGGACAAGCTTCGGGCCGCGGGAGGGGAGGGGGGGGTTATTGCCATTGACGCCCAGGGGAATGCGGTTCTGCCCTTTAACACCGCGGGCATGTACCGGGGCTATATCACCCACGATGGTATACCCTTCGTCTCGATCTATCCGGACTGAGGGGGAAGGCGCAACGAATCAGACGCTGGGGTCGCCCAGAGCGGCGGGGGCGATGTTCCTGGACCGGATCGTGCCAAGCGCGATCAGCGTCAAAACATAGGGCAGCAGCGAGAGGAAATCCGGTGGAATCCTTCCCCCCAGGCCCGCCGTCTGCAGAGCGATCTGAACCGCATCACCAAGGGCGAAGAAGAAGGCGGTCGCCGCCGCGCCAAGCGGGTTCCACCTGCCGAAGATAACCGCGGCAAGGGCGACATACCCCCGGCCCGCCGTCATATTTTCCGTGAAAACTCCCAGTGTCGTGAGTGCCAGAGCGACGCCGCCGAGACCGGCAAGCGCCCCGCTGGCAACCACGGCCCCGTAGCGCACCCGGGTGACCGACACCCCTGCGGTTCGAGCGGCTCCCGGATTTTCGCCGCAGGCCCGCAGTCGCAGGCCAAGCGGCGTGCGGGCGAGCACCAGTGTGGTCAATCCAACCGCCAGCGCCGCCGCCGCCGCCATGACCGGGTAGGAAAGGGTTGCCGCTGACTCCAGGCCCCCTCCCTCGTACAGGCGCAGTGCGTAAGTGGTGAGTCCCAGCATCCCCAGGTTGATGCCGACACCGGAGAGAATATGCGGCACCCGCAGTGCCTGCGTGATGACTGCATGCAGCAGGCCGACCAGTGCACCGGCAAGCAGGCCTGCCAGCAAACCGAGCAGCGTATTTCCCGTGGCACTGGCGGCGGAGACCGAAGCGAACGCACCCGCGAGCATCATCCCCTCCAGCGCGATGTTCACGACACCGGAACGCTCGGAGACGACGCCCCCCGTGGCCGCGAAGGCAAGCGGCACCCACTGACGGATCGCGGCGGCGAGCAGTTCGTTCATAGACTTCCCGGCTCCGGCGCCGCCACGGAAGGGGGGATGACCTCACTGCCCGGGGTATGGGAGACCGGGCGGTTTCCCGGTCTCCGAACGACGAGACGGGCCGCCACCGCGATGATCAGGATCGCCTGGACGACCGAAACGATCTGTTTTGGTGTTCCGACATCAAAGGTCATCTGCTCCGCCCCGGATGCAAGGCCGCCGAACAGCAGTGCCGCAGGAAACAGCGCCCACGCGGAGCCACCCGCCAGAAGCGCTGCCGCCAGCCCGTCGAAGCCGTAGCCCGACCCGTAAAAATCGGACGGGAAACGGCGAAACGGCACCTCACCCAGAATCACCACCGCCCCCGCGAGACCAGCAAGCGCCCCGGAGATCAGCATGGCATTGATCTGGACGCGGGCGACGGAGATCCCCGCCGCCTCCGCCGCGCCCGGTCCCTGCCCCACCGCGCGGGTCTCGTAGCCCCAGACCGTTCTTCGCAGGGCCACCGCCGTAAGTGCGACTGCCACAGCGGCGATCACCAGTCCCCAGTGAAGGTCATAGTTCGGCGAAAGACGCGAAAGCGTCGCGCCGACTTCGGCGGTCTGCCCTGCCGCTCCGCCCGGTTCGCGCAGAGGACCCGTGGCAAGATAACGGGTCGTGTTCTGCGCGACATAGTTTAAGAGAATCGCGGTGATGACCTCATGCGCGCCTCGTTTGACTTTGAGATAAGCCGGGAGATAGCCCCAGGCAGCCCCCGCCGCCATGGCGGCGAGGAGTGAAAGACCGAGTAGCAGGGGAGCGGGAAGCGACTTGAAGGTGATCCCGACCACTGCCGCCGCCAGTCCGCCGACGGACAACTGCCCTTCGGCCCCGATATTGAACAGGCCGGCGGCCAAAGCAACAAATACGGCGGCCCCGGTGAGCAGCAGGGGCATGGCGCGCGCCAGGGTATTGGACCAGGCGCTGGGATCGCCAAACGCCCCGCGAAACAGCGACGAATACGCCTCAGCGGGAGCGGTAACACTCTTCTGGGCCAGTGCAATAATCACTGCCCCCAGCAGCAGCGCCACCATCAAAGCGACAGCCGGTCGTCCAAGGGTCGCTAAGTACTGCTGCAAAGGCTGCCTTTCGGTCACGCGCCCCGCGCCCCGGTCATCAGTTCGCCGATGGACTCCTCGGTTGCCTCCGCGTGGGAAACCACGCCGACGATCGCGCCGCCAAGCATGACGGCGACCCGGTCCGAGAGCGACAGCACCTCCGCGAGGTCCAGCGACTGGACCAGAACCGCGACCCCGCGATCCCGTTCCGCCCGAAGTGCCCGATGCACAAACGCGGACGCCCCAAAATCCAGCCCCCGGGTCGGCTGTGAGGCGATCAGCACGGCGGGCCTTCGGGATAGCTCCCGTGCCAGGACCAGCTTCTGCTGGTTGCCGCCCGAAAGCGCCCGCGCCGACTTTCCGACCCCCGTCCCGCGCACATCGAACGTGGATGCCCGCTCCTGCAGGAACGCCCGCATCGCGCCCAGCCGCAGAAATCCGCTGCCGCTGGCAAATTCCGGGTCTCTCTGACGCCCCAAAATGGCGTTCTCCTCAAGCGAAAACGACAGCACCAGGGCGCGGTGCAGCCGATCCTCCGGTACATATCCGATTCCCGCTTTGCGCCGTCGCGCCACGGAAAAGTGGGTGATCTCCTCCTCGCGAAGCATCACGCTTCCGGTTTCGGAGGGGCGCAGCCCGATGATCGCCTCGATCATCTCGGTCTGACCGGACCCATCCACCCCGGCTAGCCCCAGAATTTCGCCTCCTCGCACCTCCAGGGAGGCATTTCTGACTGCCACCTCGCCTCGCTGCCCGCGCACGGTGAGATTCCGCAGAGCCAAGACAGGGACAGGTCGCTCCGCACCGGTGCGGGGCGGGGCCGCGTCGGTCGCGTGGACCGAGGCGCTTGCGCCGGGAACTCCGACCATTGCTGCGGCAAGCTCACCGGGATCGGTCTCCGCGACCGGCTTGGAGAGGACCCGGTTGCCACGGCGCAGAACGGTGACAAAATCGGCGTGCGCCATCACATCTTCGAGCTTGTGCGTGATAAAGACCACCGTCCGGCCCTCGGAGGCCAGGCGTTCCGTCGCCTCCCACAGATCGCGGGCCTCCGAAGGGGCAAGCACCGCGGTCGGCTCGTCCAGAATAACGAGGCGCGCTTTGCGGTAAAGCGCCTTCAGGATCTCGACCCGCTGCTGAGAAGCGACCGAGAGCGTTTCGACACGGGCAGCGGGATTGATCGCTAGGCCGCTATCGTCCGCAAGCCGCCCAACGGCGGCTTCGGCGGCGGCGCGGTCTAAGAAGGGGCCGCTCACCACCTCGCTTCCGAGCGTGATGTTTTCCGCGACGGTGAGGGGGCCGATCAGATCAAAGTGCTGCTGCACCATGCCGATCCCCAGTGCGATCGCATCGGCGGGAGAGTGAAGGCGGCGGGGGGCGCCGTCAATCCGCACCTGGCCCGCAGTCGGCGAAAGGAGGCCGAACAGCACCTTCATCAGCGTGGATTTGCCCGCGCCGTTTTCGCCGACAACCGCGTGCCGTGTGCCGGGAATGAGATCGAGATCCACGCGGTCCAGCGCCAACACGTCCCCAAAGACCATGGTAATGCCTTGAAGCGACACGGCGGGCGCGAGGAGGGAGGAGGGGGTGACGGGGGTGCTGTCGGCGGGGGGCATCCTCCGGATTATACCGACGACCCGGAGGGGTGTCAATCCGCGGCGGATCGAAGGAGAGCAGCAAGGTGCGGGGCGGTGATCGCCGTGCTGAACTCCTGCTCGACGGTGCGGCGTGCGCCGCTCCCCAGGCGAGTCCTCAGAGCCTCCTCCCTCAGTCGCCCCAGGGCCGCGACCCACTCGTCGCCGGTCCCGGCAAGAAGGCCGTTTTCATCCTGTCGAACAAGCGTCCGGTTCACTCCCACCGGGGAAGCGACCACGGGAACCCCGCAGGCCATGTATTGAATCAGCTTGTAACCGCACTTGCCCCGCTCGAACGGGGCGTCGGGCAGGGGCATGATCCCGACGCTGAACTTCTGAATCTCCGCGACCTCGGTTTTCTCGGACCAGGGAAGCGTTCGAAAAACTCCCTCCTCCGATTGCAGGGCGCCGCCCCCGACCAGGTGGACGATGCCTGGCCCCGTCCCGCAGACCTGCTCCAGAGCGGGCTGGATCTCCCGGACATAACGGGCGGTCAGGGGGGTACCCACCCAGCCGATGACGAAGCCTGCACTGCCGACCGCCGGGGCGTAGCGCGAAAGATCTACCGCTGTCGGCAGACGCTCTACCCTGCGAGCCCCGCTTTTTCGTGCGTAGTCGTCGAGGTATGCGTTTCCCGCCGCGACCGTGGCGGCACGGCGCATCACCTCAGCGATCTTGCCGCCCAGTCGCTGCCGGACCAGGGGCAGCCGGTGCGAGTCGTATTGGTGGAACGTCGCGTCGTCGTAATCCACGACATAGGGAATGCCGATCCGGTTCAGCAGGCGCTCACCCCAGGCCGGCAGGTAGGGAAATAGCTCTTTTTCCAGCCAGACCAGATCGAACTGTCGGCGGGCACTTCGCAGCAGGGAGAGACGGTGGGCGTAGGCACGGAGGACTCTGCCCCGGCCAGGCCGTGCTGCACTGCCGTAGAGGGCCTGGACATAGGAATCGGGAAGCAGCGGCTCGGCCCGAACTTCCATGCACCCCGCGCCGCGCAGATAGGGCAGGTACTGGTAGAAGCGCAGGCGGCTGCTCGCCCCAAGAGGGGCGTAGCGCGGCAGTGCCAGGACCCGGAGCGGTCTGGTCCTCCCCATCTACCGGAGGCTGCCGCGGGTCTTCAATCGGCGTATCGTTTCCGCGACACCATTACCCAGCACTTTGACATTGCCCGCCAGGCCATCCGTGTTGACGTGGCGCGTATTGTGCCAGGGAACATCGTGACCATCATCCCGGCCTTTGGTGTAGTAATAGACCGAAAGGGATTTGCGCGTGGACTTACCGCCCGTCTTCAGCGGCCTGGGGTGGCCATGGTAGGACACCTCGTTCGTCTCGAACAGAACGCAGCGGTTGAAGGTCGGGGCGACACTGGCAAGCTCTACCTTCCGGTCCATGTCCCAGAGTTCGAGTTCGCCGCCGTAGTTCTCGCCCCAATTGGGGTTGAGGTAAACGATCAGGTTCATCCGCCGATCCAGACCGGTGCCCTCGTGCTTGTTGAAATCTACATGAACATCCAGGAAGCCGCCATCCAGGATCTGGTGATACCCGGCTCCAAAAAGGTCCGAGTCCGGCAAAATATTCGTGATACCGGTGATCTCTTCCAGCACGGCGCGGAATGCGGGGCTGTTGACCTCTTCATAGAATGCGGCAGCCAGCGAGCCAGGTTCGGCGGCTTTGGTCCATTTGTTCTTCTGGTGAAGCCCGTTCGTATCTACCCAGGTCTGGTCTACGCGGGGATACTCGTCGTAGATCGCCTGCGCCGCCAGGGGGTTCAGAAAGTCCTCCAGCACCAGCCAGCGAAATGGGGTCCTTGCCTCAAACTCAGCGCGAAGCGCGGCCTTGTGCGCTTTCAGTCTCTCCAGGTCAATGATCTCGGTATCTGCCATCCGTCGTAGTTCCTTAAATCGTTTTTGTTTGAAACGGTCGAGCAATCGCCCAGAGCCACAGCCGCCCGATACCCCCGAGCGTTTCCCACAGGGTGTCCCCGGAGCGCATCAAGAGAGCGCGAACGATCCGCGCTACCGGCTCCAGCAGAAGCGTCGCGAGCAGCAGGCCCACTGCGGCGGGCCATCCAAAGTGCTTGAAACCATACTGCACCCGGCTGCGCAAGCCGTAGAAGAGCCGCCGGGCCTTGATCCCCTCAGAAGTGCCACCGCCTTTGTGGTAAGCGCGGGCTGTTGCCAGATAGCAGCTTTGCCAGCCACTTTGTTGCGCCCGGAGCGAGAAATCGAGGTCCTCTTTGTACACGAAAAACCGCTCATCGAATCCCCCCAGGGCGGCGAAAACGTGGCGTCGCACCAGATAGAATGCGCCGATGACGTGATCCACGATGCGGGTCTCATCGTGGGGCCAGTCGAGCAGCACATGACCGGGGAACCGCTTCGGAAAAAGCTGGTGCAGGCCGAGAAGTTCTCTCAGGAAAAGTCCTGGAGTCGGGAAGCGACAGGCATTCCGTGCGGGCTGGCCCCTGTCGTCTATCAGAGAGATACCCACGATACCGATCTGTTCCGCGTCCCGTGACTGGAGAAACGAGAGCGGGACGGAGAGGGATTCGGGGAAAGCAACCGTGTCCGGGTTTAAAAAGAGCAGGAATTCGGCGTCACCCCCTCGTGCCCCCTGGTTGCAGGCGGCGGCGAACCCTTTATTGTCCGCATTGCGCAGGATGCGCACCGAAATGCCCAGGTCCGCGCGCTCGACCTCCTGGAGAGAGTGATCCGTGGAGGCGTTATCCACAATCGTGATCTGGCGGAGATGATAATCCGATCGGTCGCACCGGGACAAGGCTCGAAGGCAATCCACCAGCTGCGGACCCGCATTCCAGTTCACGATCACAACATCACAGACGGGCAAGGTGCCGGGAGCTTCGGACATACCACCCCATGGTAACAGGGATGCCGACCGGCAGGCAAGAAAATTAATGGGTCGCGAACCGGTTCCTTAACCTTGTCTTAACCTAATATCGGTACTGTTTTGTTATAGTCTCCTGATAGCCGCCCACTTTTCTGCTTTTTGGTCTCCCCGACATTAGAAAGAACCTTCATTACCCATGAATAGGCAGTCTGACCGAGCGTCCTCTGTACGTGGTTTCACCCTGATCGAGCTTCTGGTAGTAATCGCAATTATCGCGATTCTTGCCGCGATTCTGTTTCCCGTTTTCGCGCAGGCACGGGAGAAGGCGCGTCAATCGTCCTGTTCGTCTAACATGCGCCAGATCGGCCAAGCCTTTCAGATGTATGCCCAGGATCATGATGAAACTTTTCCAGGAGATCCAACGACCGCGAGTAACGGTTACGGCGGACCCTATGACGTCGTTTGGCCGTTTGTCATCTCCGGCTATATCGCTGGCGCGCCGGCGAACTGGGCGCAGAACCCCTCTAATATCTATGTCTGCCCCAGCAATGATGGAATCGAAGGTCTGCCAATCACCGATAATGATGCCCCTTTTGCGGGTCCGATACTTCAGAGATACGGTGTCACGATAGATCCGAAGACCAATTCATACAGCTGGCACGCTTCCTATGCGGTTAACGACGCGGTTTTGGGAGAGACGGATGGCGGGGACCCGTCTGAAGTGCCTCCAGCGCCCCCGGTACAGGGGACCGCACTGGCTTCCTGGCAGCGCCCCTCTCAGGAGTACCTGCTGATGGAAGCGGGTCTCAAGAACAATATCGTCAACGACTCCGATGTTGACTCCAACGACATGGATAAGGAAGACGACGAGATCTTCATGAAGCACGCGGGCGGCATGAACATCACGTATATTGACGGACACGTCAAATGGATAAAAGACGCCCGAGAACCTAGTGATGGTGCGAATGCCTCCTTTGCCACCAGCAACGGAAAAGGCTCCCCCTTCTACTGGCGCCGATCCGAGGGTGTCGGGACCCCGTGGCGTCCGTACTATCCCAACGGTTCCTAAATCTTCCGGCGGCGCGGCGCGGGCCGCACCAACGGCAAAACGGCAGCGGGCGGGGATTCACCCCGCCCGTTTTTCCATGTCGAACCCATGTTGGAAAAATCATGCGTGCTTTATCTGCAAAACTTTTCGCGTTATGCGCCGGGCCGGTAACTCTCGCGCTAGCGGCAGCGCCCGCCGTCGCACCGCCGATACCAATCCGGGATATTATCCCTGTTCGCGCGACGCAGCCGGTAGCTAACGACCCCGATGACCCGGCTATCTGGGTCAATCCCCGTGACCCCGCCGGCAGCCTGATTCTCGGGACCAACAAGGTGAAAGCCTCTGAAGGGGGCGCACTCTGCGTTTTCGGGCTGGACGGCAACTTACGGCAGACGATCCCGAATCTGGATCGTCCGAACAACGTGGACATCGAGTATGGTCTGAAGATCGGTGGGGTGCCCACAGATATCGCGGTCGTAACGGAGCGCCTGACCAACCGTCTGCGCGTCTACCGGATCCCCCCGGACGGTGGCAAGCTGACGGAGCTTTCCTCCCCGGGGCTGCGGGTCTTCGCGGGCGAGACCGGCGAGCAGGCCGCCCCCATGGGGATCGCCTTATACAAGCGCCCCAAGGACCGCGCGGTCTTCGCGGTCGTCGGTCGCAAGACGGGGCCGAAGCAGGGCTATCTCTGGCAATACCGGCTGCGGGACAATGGCAGGGGCGGTGTCAAAGCCAGCAAAGTGCGCGCGTTCGGGACGTTTAGTGGCGCGGGTGAGATCGAGGCGATCGCCGTGGACGATGCGCTCGGCTATCTTTATTACGCCGATGAGGGATTGGGGATCAGAAAGTACGCCGCGGACCCCGATGCCAAGAATGCGAACGTCGAGCTTGCCCGGTTTGGAACCAGCGGCTTTCAAGGGGACCGAGAAGGGATCGCCCTCTACGCAAGGGCTGACGGAACCGGCTACCTGGTCTGTACGGACCAGGTCCGGGGCAGTTCGCGCTACTTCCGGTTCCGGCGCGAGGGTGAGCCGGGAAATCCCCACGAGCATCGGGTCCTCGGGGGGGTGCGCGGTGGCGCGGACGAAACCGATGGGGCCGAGATGGTCGCAACTCCTCTTGGTCCTGACTTTCCCAGCGGCCTGTTTGTCGTGATGAACAGCGGCCCGAAAAACTTTCTGCTGTTCCGCGCGGGCGACGTCCTGCCGAAAACCAGCGCCGCTGGTAGACGGTGAACCGGGTAAGGTGCTAAAATGGCGAGGCTTGAGCCGAAATAGGCGCGAAAACGGGTGGTTTTCCGCCGTTGTCGCCTCAAAATACTCACAAACGCCACCTGCAAGGATGACGGCATGAAGATTGGTATCTTTACAGCATTGTTCCACGACCGACCGATCGAGGAGGCGCTGGACTACATCGCGGCGGCGGGAATCGAGTCCATCGAACTGGGCGGGGGCGCCTACCCCGGATCGCGCCACCTCGATGACCTGGGCGGAATCAAGGCGCTGGTCGCCGACGACAGCAAGCGCCGCGCCCTGGTAGACGCGGCAAAGTCCCGAAACCTGATCATCTCGGCGGTAAGTGTCCATGGGAACGCGCTGCATCCTAACAAGCAGATCGCGCAGGAACACCATGACGCCTTCGAAAACGCCGTTCGTCTTGCCGAAAAACTGCACGGCGACGGCATCATGCCGCAGGCGACCGTGAACGGCTTTTCCGGATGCCCCGGCGACTCCTCGCGCGCCAAAAACCCGAACTGGGTCACCTGCGCCTGGCCTGATGAGTATCGCGAGATTTTGGATTACCAGTGGAAGGTCGCGGCCCGCTACTGGCGCACCCAGAATCGCCTTCTGAAGCAGCACAAGACCGTCTTCGCGATCGAGGCGCACCCCGGCTTCCTCGTTTACAACCCCGATACGCTGCTGCGCCTGCGCAAGGCCACAGGCGATGCCATCGGCTGTAACTTTGACCCGTCGCACTTCTGGTGGCAGGGGATTGATCCGCTGGAGGCGGTCCGCGTGCTGGGCAAGGCGGGGGCGATCTTTCACGCGCACGCCAAGGACACACGGATTGATCCGGAAAACAGCCGCGTCAACGGCAATCTGGATACCAAGAGCTACGGGGACGTGCTGGAGCGAGCCTGGGTCTTCCGGTCGGTCGGCTATGGTCACGACACGGCCTGGTGGAAGGATTTTGTCTCCAACCTGCGGATGATTGGTTATGACTACGTGCTGAGTATCGAGCACGAAGACAGCCTGCTTTCGACCAAAGAGGGTCTGCACAAGGCGCTCGATGTTCTGAAGGAGAGTGTTGTGTCCGAAAAGCCCGGCCCGATGTTCTGGGCCAAAGATTGAACCTGAGGTGAAATAGGCGGCACAAAGTCGCGCGTTTCAGCGTGATTTCGATCACGCTGAAACGCGATACCGTCCAGAGGAATCTGTCATGAACCGACGCCGTTTTATGCTGTGTCTTACGCTGTGTTCTATGCTGTCCGTCACGCGCCCGCTTGGGGGGGTGGCAGCTCCGCTCGGGCCGACCTACACGGTCAAATTCGCGGATAGAACCCTGCGTGTGCGAGTGGAAGAGTCGCGGACACCCGATGGCGGGCGGGTCGTGCGCGTGCAAAGCCGCCCTCAAAACGCCGCGAAATCCGATTTTCTGGTGGATACATCGGTGGTTTTGGAAGCCAGCGGGGAACCGGCCTCTTCGCGCGTCTTTTTCGGTATTGACCCCGCGTTTGGCCTTTGCTTGGAAGCGATCCGAATGCCCGGTGGCTATAAGGTGCAGGAACCCGCGCTTGGGGGCGATCTGCCGTTTGGCGCCCCGCTTTTCTCACCACTGGTCGCGGAACTGTTCATCGGCAGGCAGTATGACTTCAAGCGCGGCGGCCCCCAGCGATTCGCGCACCTTCTGGATTATCACGTCTCCACTGCCAAGATACTTCCCCTGACGCTGACTGCGGAGGGAAAGCCAGAGATGCTGAATCTTCCCGACGGCCCGGTCCGCGCGCGCAAGCTTCGCTATGACCTGGACGAACCCCTGTTGCCCAAGGAGTGGCGCACCGGCGTTTTTTATGTCGGACCCAGCGGTGAGGTCCTGAAATGCGAAACTGCTTTCTTTGGCGTCCCGCTTCAGGCGAGGGGGCCAGCCCTCTGGGAGAACAAGGGACGGCGACTGGCTCTGCGCTTCGCGAACCCGGACTCCGGGGGCCGCGTCGTTCTGCTGCGCGCAGACAAACAGGTGGGTGGGGACTGGGTAATCCATCTGGAGTTTGAGAAAGAGGGAGGCGCGCTCGCGACGCTTTCCTGCGACCGGAACTACCGTCTAAAGCGAATCGAAACGCCGTGGCGGGGGCGCAAATTCGTGGGGACGGTCACCGGGGAGAGCCTCGTCCGCTGGACGCTCGCGGCGGGGAACAGTGATGAGGCGCCGGTCCCGCAGAACTCGCCGGTCTGGTTCCTGCCACACTGGTTCCGCACCGACCTTTGGGAGGGGACCCGTGGTGCGTTCGCCGATCTCGACGTGGCGCAAACCCGCGACGGTCATTATTTCCCGCTTTTCACCGGACAGCGCACCGCCAATGCCTTCACGCTGGAGCGTCTGCCGGACGCGGTGGCGGCGCGGGCGAACGGTGCCACCTCTGCGGTTCGGAACTATCGCTTTTATTCCGGCGGGAAGACAGCGGAGGGGACCGTGCCGAAAGACGCCGAGGGCCGACCGCTCACGACCCGATATGACCTGTATACCGATGGCACGAGTCTCCTTGCTTTCCTGGGCAGCGATGGCATCCGGATCGTGCGGGACGGGTGGGAGGCGTTTGCGGACGGTCTGACACCCCCCGCTGGCGCAACGGCAAGTCCACCGAAGCCGTAACCGCGCTTAAACGATCCGTTTCGCGACGGCGTGAAAGGGACGCTCAAAAGCGTGATAAAAGCCATACGATGCGATCAAAATGAGCGGGATCGCAAACACCAGGATCGCGGCGGCAAAAGCGTACTGACCCAGGTGCAACGGCTCGATCAGGTAGCGGCAGATAATGTCGGCCAGCGGATAGTGGATCATATAAAGACTGAACGAGAAAGCGCCCAATGCCACCAGTGGTTTCCATTGAAGGGCTTGGCGAACCCTGTTTTTTCCCGGCAGGGATGCCCCGATCAGCAATGCCGCCGCGGAGAGCGCAATCGGTAGGTCCAGCCAGTCCAGGTAGGGCAGAACGTGCTCCCAGCCCGCAAGGATGCACAATCCGGCGATCGCGCCGAAAATACCAAAGGCGATCAGATGCCACGGCAGGCGGCCTCGCCATTCCAGCCATCGCCCGACCGGAGCATACGCGATGGAGGCTGCCAGTGCCCCAATGGCGAAGGCCCCCAGATATTGCGGGGTGACCGGAGCTAAAGGAGTCTGCCGCAACGCAAGAAAAAAGGCGTAGCCAGCAGCCACATAAAAGACCGTCGCCCGCGTCGCCCCAAGCCGCCGCCAAAGAAGAACCAGTAACGGGAACCAGAGGTAGATCAGGCACTCAACCGTGATGGACCAGAGGACGCCATTATTGGGAAGCGTTCCGCCGGGGATCAGTGTTTGCAGCAGGGTAAGGTGCCCGAGTACCTGCGCCGCCGTGACCTGGGTGGTGGGGTAGTAGGCGGGGACCGCCGCCCCAAGCCCTTTCCCTAACTGAAGCAGAAGCGCCGACGCTACGAAAGCGAGATAGAACGGCGGGGCAATCCGCCAAAATCGCCGTTTGAAGAAGACCGTGGTGCCCCCGCGAAGCGTCATACCGCCTCGGATCACCGGCAGCATCAGGCAGAAACCCGATACGACAATAAACGCCGTCACTGCAAAGTGCCCCTGCGAGAGCACTTTCGCCAGAAGTCTCAAAGGGCCTACAGGGCTATTTTCGCCCCAGCTACGAGGCAGAAGGTGAACGCAGACAACGTAGAGTGCCGCGATGGCTCGGAACCCGTCAATGTAATCGAGGTGAAGCCGCTCCTGTCCACGAACCGTTGTCTCTGCCATAACTGCTATTGTAACTTGGAAACCGATGCTTTCGGACTACCGGTTACCGGCGCAGGCAAGAATGGTTAAATGTTGGCCTGACGCCACTTTGCGAGCCAGGGATGGGCAGCGGCGATCTTTCCGGCGATGTCCGGGCGAGCCATATGGACAAACGACAGGTAGCCGCCTGCGTAAGCCTGCGCATCTTTTCCAAGACGCGCGGTGACCGCCTCGAAGCCGTCGCGCTCGCACTGGTGCAAAATCGCCCGAAAGCGGCGCAGGTCCTCGCGCGAAACGCGCGGCGTCTCTGACCCGTTCACCACAAGCCCGGTGATGCTTTGTCGGTCTGAAAGGCGCAGCACCTGGGTCTTTTCTTCGTTAACGGTCAGGTTTTCGTCGGCGACGATCTTTCGGATCAGTGCGAGCAGCACCCCGACCGGCGCCTTGTCGCTGGCATGGGAGAAGGTCAGGTCGTCGGCGTAGCGTGTGTAGCGAAAGCCGAACGCTGCCGCCGCCCCCGCCAGCCGCGCGTCGAAATTACGGCAGAGCAGATTGGTCAATGCGGGAGAAGTGCAGGCTCCCTGTGGCAGCCCGCGCTGCTTGCTAACGGCGACGAAGCGGCGCTTCCCGTCGAACATCACGGCGATGCGCGGCGTTTCGGTCGCGAGAAGAGCGAAGAGCGTCGCCACGCCCTCGTTGTAGCCCAACCCCTCGAAAAGCCCCTTGATGCGCCGCAGACCAAGCGAGGGGAAGAAATCCTTGAGGTCTGTCTTGACCACGATGGCCTGGCCCGCGTGGGGCGCGGCGTTGTCCACCACGGATTTACCAGGCCGAAACGCCATCGCCGCAGAGTGGACGGGCAGGGGTTCCAGAACGTTTTTCAGCAGCCAGGATTGGGCGACCCGCAGCCGGCGCTTGGGGGACGACAGCACGCGTACTCCGCCTTTCTTCTTGGGGATGGCGAACCGTGCATAATGATCCACGCCCGACACCGCGCGCTCGTAGCACAGAAACGCCAGTTCGTTCTCCCCAATCCCAATCGCCGCCGCAACCTGGGCAGCGGTCGTGAGAGAGGGAAGCGCCCGCTCCGAGATCTTTGCAGAGTCACCGTCGGAGTAGGCCAGCCCCCCGGATACACCCACCCCCAGATAGGGTAGGGTCTTGCGACGCCAGGCGGCATCGGCTGTCTTCGCTTCGCTTCGGGCCTGTTCGCGCTCGGCCTTTTTCACCGCGCGTTCCGCACGAACCCGCTCGATGCGCCGCTTGCGCACCTCGGCGAGCAGGGTTGGGATGTCGCCGGAAACCGCGATCTCGGCGCTGACCGTATCGAACTCCTTCCGAACACGAATCAGCTCCTCATAGAGCGGTTTCAGCTTGGACTCCGCAAGCGCCGACTGGTTCGCGATCTCGGAGGAGGGGGGCCAGTACCCCAGGCGGGTCATCTCTTCGCGGATAAACGCGCTCTTGCCGAGTTCTTTGAAACGGGTTCGCTGTTCGGCGTTCATGCGCTCTTCCCTTCCAGCATCGCCTGGAATTGGGTCTCGGTCAGGACCGGCACGCCCAGCGAATTCGCCTTGGTTAACTTGGACCCGGCCTTATCACCAGCAACGAGGTAGGTCGTATTCTTGCTCACGCTTCCCGATGCCTTGCCGCCCGCCTGCTCGACCATCGCCTCGGCCTGTTCGCGGGTAAACAGGGTCAATGCGCCGGTGAACACGAACGTCATGTCTTTGAACCGATTCGGCGCGAGCTCTCCCGCGCCGCTGCTTCCTTCGGAGGGAACCGCCGCTGCTGCCGCCTTGACCATTTCGCGCGAGGCCAGTGCGGACGCGGCAAGGATATGCGCGCAGGGGCCTTTTCGGAGTTTCTCTCGGCGATGCCAGGAGCAGTCACAGTTGGCGAACCGGACGCGACCGTCCGTGTCCACGTCAATCGTCACACTGAACTTGCGCTCGCGCTTGGACTCACCGCCTCGGACCGTCGCCTGAAAGCGCGTCACCTGTTCTTCTGTGGGGGCACCGAAGAACGCGGACTCCTCCCCGTCCTCCTCGCCCGGCTTTCGGAAGACCACGCCGCCCGTTGCCACGATCCGTGCGGCAAGTCGGCTGCGCTGGTCAGACTCGTCCGAGGGCGGCACCGGAAATGGCAATAGCTGTCGCCAGCGGTAGTGCTTCTCCACAATGTCATACATCGCCATGCCCTGCCGACAGAGTTCCTGCAGCGCGCCGGTGGCAGTGTCGCGGGGCAGGTCGGTGGACGAGGCAAGCTCCTCCGGCGTCAGGCGCAGCCGCTTTTCCAGCGCGGCGCTCGCGACCGCGACATCGCCCTCGGACGGGGTAGTGACCGCGGCGAGCAGATCGAAGCGGGCCGCGCTGGACCAGTCGTTCTTGGTCCAGCCGGAAACGCCCAGGTCGAACCGGTGTCCCTGCAGCGACACGCTCCAATACGAGGGCATTCCGGTACCGAGCATCCGAACGGTCACCGAATCGGCGTAAGGCATCAGGTCCGCCATGGTCAGCAGGCGCCGCCGACCCCACAGACGGATCTCCTGAGCGGATTCACCCTCGAAAACATGCTTGGCCTCGCAGATCTCAACGCCCCACGGCTCAACCACGATCACGGGACGCTCCCCGGGTGTCAGCTTGAAGCGGATCGAGCGCGGTCCCTCTTTTTCGCGCCGTCGCTGCAGCACATCGAAGACATCCGCCAGCGTAGCGGGCGACAGCGTAACATCCACGCCGGGGTATACCGATGCGGACTGCACCTGCAGGAAGCCACGGACCCAGGTCGGCGGCAGGTCAATCTTCTTCTCGACCCGCTCGCCCGCGCCAGTCGCGAGCGTCACCCCTTCGGCAGCGACCGACAGGTAGGCAGGGCGGTACGAACGGACACGGCGGATTTCATCGGCGAGGGCGCGGCTATAGTCCACGTTGGTCGTCCCGAAGATCGTCTCTCCAAACAGTTCCAGCTTGTCGCTGGGCACGGTGACACGCCCATAGGACGATTCGTCCTGGCTGAATACCTCAAACACCACCGCATCAGGATGGACGCTGACCACCGGGTCCAGGACCCACCAGGCATCTTTGTCGTTTTTGTAAAGCCAGTCGAAGTACCTGCGGCGGTTCGTCAGAAACTCCGCGGACTGCAGTGTCCCTTCGAGCGGGCGAATCGTGTCGTACAGCTCTTTCATGCGGGTTTTGAGGAACGCGCGGCGCTGCTCAAGACCGGGTAGGGCGCGCATCCGGGCGCCCTGCAGTTCGGTCAGCTCCTCCAGGTACCGCTCCTGCACCCAGGCCTGGTACGCGGAATGATCCTTCTGACCGCTGCGCTGATCGCTCGAAACCACGTTGTAAAGCGCCAGCATGACGCGGGCGTACCCCAGACTGTCTTTGATTCGTGCATCCAGACGGACACCGGGACGCGACAGTTCGGCGGAGACCGCGAGCTTCATTCCGCTTGCATCGAACGTGGCGCTTGAAGGACGGGCATATGCCTGCAGGACTTCCATCAGTTTGTTCTTTCCGTGGTCGCGGTCGGTGTGCTGCTTTCAAGAACCAGACCGTCTATGGCTTCGCCGGCCATGGCGCGGCGCACCAATTGGCTCAGTGCCCAGTCCGCATCGCGCGGCGTGGTCGCGCCCCGCGCAAGGGCGAGCAGGGTCGCTGTCTCCACTCCGCCGTCCTGGGTCCCGGCCGGAAGCGATTCCTGCCGCGCCTTGACGATTTCTTTGGCATCACGGGAGCGGTTTCGAATTCGCAGAATCTCCCGGTCGAACTGCGGGGCTGGCTCCCTGCCCAGCAGCCGCGCGACAAACGCCTGCATCAGAGGGTCGGCGTGTTCGACCAGCGACTCCGCCAGTTCACGGGCGGGCAAATCGCTCTGGCGCTCGGTGACAAAGTCGCGCCCGATGGCCCGCACGGATGCAACCGGGCTGTCACACAGCGCCAGCGCCCGTGTCATCAGGTCCTCGGCGTCTGCATCGGCAAACCAGCGCCTGCCCGCGGCGACGCTCGCAGGGACCTCGCTTTCCACCAGACCAAGCGCCATCGGCAGCCGTATCTCGCGCGTCTGTAGCGCCGCGAGAGCAGGATTCCGCACTTCCGGCAGCGGGTGAGTCGCCGCAGCCACCAGCAGCGAGTCGCTTGCCGTGATCTTATCCAGATACCGGGTCAGATACGCGCCGAGTGGCCCCGCGAGCGAGGGCTCTCGGATCTCCAGGATCGCCGCAGTGTTCTCCACCCCTAGAATCGTCGAGGCGACTTCGGCATCGTCCACGAGGCGGCGCTCCAGGTTGCCGGTCTCATCGGTCTTCAGGGCGGCTTCCGCACTGAGCCACAGATCCTCCAGGCCCAAACCCTCGCGCAGATTCCGCAGCCAGCCGCCCCGGAGCCGGTCCCATGCCTCGTCTGTGGCGGCGGCGATCAGACGCAGCGTGACCGCCGCGGGCATCGTCTGGGTCAGAACCGCGAACGATGGGCCGGACAACAGACCGATCAGCAGCGGGCGCTCCTGCAGGTGACCGCTCATCTCGTCGTTTGTGATCCCTGACTTTCCCAGCAGGGTCAGCGCATGGGGCGACGCCATCGCGACGCCGAGAGCGGCTTCGAGCGTCGTATCCGAGAGCAGTTCGGTCCAGAGGGCGCGCAGGAAGGCCGGATTGGGCGCCAAAGCCGCGACGACACGCCAGAACGATTCAATCCCCACCGGCTGAAGGTTCAGCAGCGCGTCGTGAAACCGAGCCTCCTCCTTGGTCGAGAGGGACTTGCCGCGCACCGCGTCTTCCAGCGCGATCAGTACCTGTTCCAGGTCTTCCCGGGATGAAACCGCGGAAAGCCGCTCCACCCAGGAATAGACCCCATCTGTTGTCACCACGCGCGCGGCGCGGAAGGCCTGCTCTCGCAGCGTGGCATGGCGGGACGCCAGCAGCATCGGAAGCAGGCGAAGGATCGGGTCGCCTTTCGCCTGGAGGACCGACTCCGCAAAGTGGTCGAAGAGCAGTGCGGCGACGGCGACCGTGCGCCGAGAGGGCGGCGTTCCGGCCCCATCGGGGATCTGCTCCAGTACCCGCTCCGCAAACGTCTTCTCCCAGGCGGCATCGCCGCCCCGTTTCTGGAGCGCGGAAAGAAGCCGGGTCCGCAAACGGGGAGCGCCTTTGGCAAACGCCTCCGCCGCGACGGTGGGCGGCAGCCGTCTGCCAGCCTCGGCCAGCGCCACCGCCTGACGAACCCCCTCGGCGATCAGTAACAGCGAGGGTGCCGCCAGAGATTTTGCCAGCGGGCCATTTGGAAGGACAGGAAGCGGCGTCTGGTTCGCCCGCAGCACCTTCAGTGCCATCTCGCGCGCTTCCCAGCCTGCGCCGGTCGCGATCAGTATCTCGGCGGCACGTTCGGGAAACTGATCCCAGGCAGCGGATGCTCGCTCCTCGCGGCGGCGCAGGCTCAGTCCGCGCGACCGCGTCTCGATCATCCGGCC
This sequence comes from Armatimonadota bacterium, assembly GCA_014380815.1. GTDB lineage: Bacteria > Armatimonadota > Armatimonadia > Armatimonadales > Armatimonadaceae > JACMJB01. Next base: position 1,782 of record JACMJB010000482.1, on the reverse strand, counting down.
CCTTCCATGACTCACCTGTTCAAAACGCCCGCCACCTCCGAACAGCAGATCGAGCAGCACCCAGTTTGTTTCCGGGTCTATCCCCGCTTTAGGAGACCCGTCGGACAGCAGGAAGGTGGCAAGCTGCGTAAAAAGAGCAGGGTCGGTCTTGGCGAGCGTCCGCAAAAGACGCCGTGCACGGCGCTTCATGTAGCTGATCGTCGCGCTGGACGGCGGCGTTCCGAGAGCCGTCGGTCGCTCCGGGTATTGAAGGTTCCAAACCGTGATGCCATCGCTGGTAGAGACCAGCAGTTTCCCCCCCGTGAGGGCCAGCCCATTGACATATGTCTTGGGCAGCTCCCGAATCAGCTTTGGCTGCGCCGGGTCACGAACATCAAGGATCGCAAGACGCCCGTAGCGAAGGGTGGCGTAAACGAATCCACCCGCGACGGCGAGTCTCTCTATCCCGTATCCGTAGTAACCTACAAGCGGAACGATTCCCGCGCGCCGTGGTGAGTTGGGATCGGTGATGTCCACGATCCGCACCCCGTGACCGCCGCCGCCGTCTCCATTGACACCCACGTAGACATGGTCTGCGCCTGCGATCAGAGCGCCATTGTGGGAGACTCGCGCCGTGCCCGCCATACGCGGCGCGCGGGGATCGGAAACGTCTATGAGGTGCAGACTGCCCTGGTTGCCGCGCTGATTCACTTCCGGGCTGGAGAGCACTGCTACGAGAGGACGCCCGGGAACGGGGACAACATTCAGGGCATCCTTCACGACCAGCGAACCGATGACCTCCGGCTGGTCTGGATCGGAGATGTCAACGACGCAAAGTCCGGAAGGGGAGCCGCCGCCGACTCCCGAGGTTTTGGCACAGACCACGTAGACGAACCCCTTGACCGCGGAGATGCTTTGAAGATTGGCGAAGGGGACGCTCCCTCCCGCGGACCGCGGACCGCCGAAGGCGTCACGAACCATCTGCGCGGCCTTCGCGAATCCACTGACCTCAGCCGGGGGGGGATTACCGCTTTGCGGGCGGGAGGAGTCGGATTTCCTGCTGGCTTTCAATTCTCCCCGCACCCTTGGTGCGTCGGGATCGCCGCAGTCTATGATTCGGAGAACATTGGAGCCGATGCGCACCGCGAGAAGATCCGAGTCCGCGAACTCTATCTCCTGCCATTCATTTTGTTTGCCGGTGTTCAGCGAACCGAAACGGCGCGGTTTCAGGGCATCGGGGGTATCGAAATCAAACAGATGGAGGGCTGATGCCTCCCAGGAGCCGGTGATAACGGCGATCTTGCCGTCTGGGGATGCCGTCATGCCCGCCGGGTGTGCCATGCGCCTGTCCAGGTCCAGGTCGGCCTCAGGGATGCTGGTGGAAACTGTTCGTGAAGCCGCATCAAGCCGGGCAATCAGAGTGGCGAGAACTGCGGGGTCCGTACCAGGGGCGGCCTCAAGCTGTTTGTAGAGCGCTTTTATCTCGCGCCAGCGTCCGAAGGTCAGGGGCGTTTCGCGGGCGAAGCGCAGCAGTTCATCGGGGGGGAGGTCTTGCGCGGACATGGGATTTGAATCTCCGAGATCTAAGGGTTCTGGTTCAGAGAGCGGGGTGAGCGACGCTACGTACCTCCCAGGGACCGGCGTCGGCCACTGTAGGCGCAGTACCGTACACCAGTGGCCGGTCGTATGCGCTGATTCGGCGGTGGCCCACGACACGACCGGCCACTGGTGTACGGTACTGCGCCTACAGTGGCCGACGCCGGTCCCGAGGGGTAAGTGACGCTGTTTCGTCCGGTACGGCTT
>JACMJB010000481.1 GCA_014380815.1 Armatimonadota bacterium | reverse complement strand
GGCAGTCCGATTCCCCCGGGGGAACAGTCGTCTGCACGGCTTGTCGCGCAGAGCGGGACGGTTTTCGTTCTGTCCGAGGGTGCGAACTCATTCGGACGCCGACCCTCAAATCGGTACATCCTGGAGGACGATTCTTTCGTTTCTGGGGCACATGCCGTTATTGAACAGGAAAAAGGACGCTGCTACCTGATAGACTTAAACAGCACCAACGGGACGCGCCTGAATGACCGCCGTATCGCCCCGGGCCAGCGGGAGCCGCTGAGCGAGGGCGACGAGGTCATCTTCGGGCAGACACCGCTGACTTTCCACGTTATCGGAGAATAAACGACGTGATCTGCCCGCAGTGCGGAACGCTGAACCAGAACACGGATGACAGCTGTCACCGGTGTAAACGACCGCTTCATCCGGCCTCGATGAAGGGCAAGATCGCCTGTTCCACGCATGCGAACCGTGAGGCTACGACGTCGGGTGCCTCCTGCGGGACGCGGCTCTGCGAGGCCTGTGCGGTCAACTGGAACGGGATTGACTACTGTGATGCTTGCGCCCCTGCGGAAGCGGTCCGCACCGAGTTCGATGAGGATTATGAGAAAGTCCCCGCCCTCGACCCGGCTACCGCGGAGCGCGCGGGGTTCGGCAGCCGCTTGAGCGCGGTCTTTGTGGATGCCGTTCTCATAGCGCTGACATCGGGGGTCCTTGCGCTTCTCTTCTGGCTCTTCACCGGATCGCTGGCCTTTCTGATCTCGCCACGAATAGCCCCTTCTGCTTACTACCTATACCGCGTTCTGTTTCTGATCGGCGTTCCGGTATATGTCGCGGTGACCACGGCGATCAGCGGGCAGACCGTAGGAAAACAGGTCAGTGGTGTCATTGTGCTGGAACCGGACGGGCACATCCTCAACGTACAGCAGTCGGTCATTCGCACCCTGGCGGCGATTGTCTCGGCCCTTCCCTTTGGACTGGGGTTTCTGTGGGCGATCTGGGACAAAGACCAGGAGACCTGGCACGACAAATTGGCCAAGACCGCCGTTTTTAAATGGGGCGGAGGAATCTAACGCCCTATGCCCGCCTTCGATCAGACCTCCCCCGCCGCCGAAGCGCGGATGCCGCCAGCGGTGACCGCCGCGGACGGCCCGACCGATGAGATGGAAGCCGGGGCGATCCAGAAGGCCTGGGCGGCTCTGAGTCTCACCGAGCGGCGGCCTGCCATCCATCTGGAGATTGACTGGGCGGCACGCACGGATATTGGTCGGGCGCGGGAGCACAACGAAGATAAATACGATTTCTTCCTTCCGGAGGACCCCAGTCTTCTCGCCTTGCGGGGGCGGCTCTGGGCGCTTGCCGATGGCATGGGCGGTCACAGCGCCGGGCAGATCGCTTCGGAATCCGCACTCAAAATCTTGATTCGCCGCTATTTTTCCCAAACGGAGATGGGCGGCGATTCCCCCCGAGGCGCGCTCGCTGCCGCGCTTCGGGATGCCAACGATCTGCTGCACCGTGCCGCGAAGGAGATGGGGGCACAAGGGAACATGGGAACGACTGTCGTGGCCGCCGTGATCTGTAACGATGCCCTGACGATCGCCCACATCGGCGACTCGCGCGCCTACCTTTTGCGCGGCGACAAACCGATCCGCGCTCTGACCACCGACCATTCCTGGGTGGAGGAGCAGGTGCGCCGGGGCACCATGTCGCGCGAACAGGCTGAGACTTCGCAGTACCGCAACTACATCATGCGCTCCGTCGGAATGGGCGGTGCCGTGGACGCCGACATCGCGAGCGAGACCCTCCAGATCGGCGATACCATATTGCTGTGTTCGGACGGTGTCACGGGTTATCTGGAGGATGCCACTCTGGAGCGATTGATTCAAGGTAAGAATCTCTCACAGGCCGCACTGGACCTGATAGATGCCGCCAACGAGGCTGGAGGCCGAGACAATAGCACCGTTCTCTTGTTTCGGGTCCGCGCCCTTCGCCCCTTTGAATAGAACCTGAGGCGACGCACTTCATGCAGCAACCGCAGCAGACACTGGGCCGTTATCAGATCGTGCGAGAGATCGCGCGCTCAAACGATGTCGTCTACGAGGCCCTGGACCCGACCATGAACCGCCGGGTCGCGGTCAAAGAGCTGGCCCTGACTGCCTCTCTGGTCGGCGAGGCACGGAGGCAGCGGATCGAGCGGTTTTACCGCGAAGCACGGGCGGCGGGTGCGATGAGTCACCCGAACATCGTCACCATCTACGAAGTCGGCGAAGACCGGGGCCGCTACTTTATCGCGATGGAGTATCTGGAGGGCGGGACACTTCGCGAGAAGCTGTCGCTGAGCGGCGCGCTGCCGCTTTCCGAAGCGCTCAAAGTCGGCATCGCACTCTGCGACGCCCTGGACTATGCCCACCATCACGGTATCGTCCACCGGGACATCAAGCCCGACAATGTCCATCTGCTCCCCGGCGGACGGGTGAAGCTCACGGACTTTGGAATCGCCCGCATCGCCCACGAGGAGCAGCTAACGGTCGCCGGGCAAGTGTTTGGGACTCCCTCCTACATGTCCCCGGAGCAGATTCTGGGCGGGCAGATTGACGCCCGAACGGACATCTTCTCGCTGGGCGTGTTGCTGTACGAGATGACCACGGGGCGAAAGCCCTTCACCCAGCCCGGCGATTCGGTGATCACCATCACCTATCGGATCACTCATGACCCGCCTCCAGTGCCGACCGGTGTCCCCTACTCGATTGAGTCCGCCTTTGACCGGGCGCTCAGTAAAGACCCGGCGGGTCGCTACGCCACCGCCGCCGATTTCCGGGCCGCTCTGGTCGCCGCCACCGGGCAGGCGTCGGATGGTATGGCCCCTCCCGCTTCGTCCTCGCCCGGCACCCCTACCCCTGTCATGGCACCCCAGGTGACCCTCCAGTATGGCGCACAGACACAGATGGGGGTCGCACCGGGTCTTGCTGCTTCCGGCGGCGCACCGCCGCTGGCATCTCCTCCCTCGACAACGCTGCCGCCCGTGCCGGTCTCCTCGCACTACCCGGCCTCCGAGGGCCTTCCGCGCGAGGAGCGTAGCCGACGGATCGCGGTCACGATGGTCACCTTGATTATCGGACTCGGCGTGCTGACGGGTGGTGGCTGGGCACTTTCTCGCGCCTACGAGAATTATCAGGGGCAGAGCGCACTTTCCCAGGTCACGGACCGCTATAAAGCGGCGACCGCTCTCTATTCCACCGGGAAGTACCAGCAGGCCGCGGAGGCCTTCCGCCGTCTTCGGACCTCGGGGACCGCCAGCAGCGAAATCACCGCAAAAGCCGCCCAGGGTGAGGTTTACGCCTACCGCCAACTGGCCCACACCGCGCAGGAGCAGAATGACTTCGCCGCCGCAGTCCGCTGGTATCGCGAGGCCATGAACGTGGACCCTTCCGATCCGCAGGTTCGAGAGGAGATGGATGCCGCTCAGCGCCGCTTTGCCAGCACCGGTGGCATTCCCCAGAGCGGGGTTTCGGACAGTGGGGCAGTTGATGGCAGTAACCCACTCGCCCCATTATTATCACCGTCCCCCTCCCCCGCTGCTCCGGGGGGAATGGTCAGCAGCATTGCCTCGCCGCTCGCGTCCGCACTGCCCCCGGCTCTGCCCACTGTGAGCGCGAACGAGTACGCGGCGACCAATGCCAGAGCCGCAAACGATGCCCTGACCTATTACCAGCAGGGCGAGTCCGCTTTTCGCCAGGGGAACCGCACCGCCGCCGTCCGATACTGGACTGCCGCTGTCGCCGCCGGGCCAGGCTCCCCCGGTGCGCTCCAGGCCCAGGAGCGCATCACCCAGAACAGCAGCAATATGGCACCCTATTAGGGAAAAGGGAGAGCCGCCCCACGCTGCAGCGCGGGGCGGCTCTCCACAACCGATTCACCAATCGCGACCTAGCCCGGTCGGCGCAGCATCTGCTTGAGTTCGGTAGCGTTTCCGGCGGCGTTCATGGCGTCGTCTTCGCTGATGATTCCGGCTCGGAAGTATTTCACGAGGCACTGGTTCATCGTCTGCATCCCCCAGAAATTGCCTTCCTGGATCGCGGAGTACAGGTTGCCCGCGCGGCCCTCCTCGATCAGTTTGGAGATAGTTGGGGTGGCGATCATGATCTCGACAGCGGCGACACGTCCCTCGCTGTCCACGCGTGGCAGCAGCTTCTGCGAAATAACCCCCCGCAAGGAGTTTGCAAGGCGCAGACAGAGCTGCGGCTTCTCATGGGGCGGGAACAGGTTGATGATACGGTCCAGGGTCTCGGAGGCGCTGGAGGTATGCAGAGTCGAGAAGACCAGGTGTCCGGTTTCCGCCGCCTGCAGGCCGACATTCATTGTTTCGATGTCGCGCATCTCACCAATAAGGATGATGTCCGGATTCTGGCGCACCACATACTTTAGCGCATCGGTAAACGAATCCGTGTCAAGACCGACCTCGCGCTGGGAGACGATGCTGTTCTTGTCCGGGTGGATGAACTCGATCGGGTCCTCGATCGTGACGATGTTGGCGCTCCGCTCCTGGTTGATCTTGTCGATCATCGCGGCGAGGGTCGTGGATTTTCCCGACCCAGTCGGCCCGGTCACCAGAATCAGGCCCTGACGGTTTCGGGTCAGCTCCCCGATCGCGGGCGGAAGTCCCAGTTGCTCCAACGAATAGATTCGCAGCGGGATCAAGCGGCAGACCATCCCCATCGAGCCACGCTGCTGATAGATATTCGCGCGAACACGCGTCACATCCTCGACCGTGAAAGCAAGGTCCAGTTCGTGCCGGTGTTCGAAACGCCCGATCTGCTCGTGACTCATGATCGAGTACGCCAGTTTTCGGGTATCGTCAGAGGTCATCTTCTCGCTGGTGTCCGCTGCCTGGATGCGCCCGTGCACCCGCAGCATCGGCGGAGAGCCTTCCTTGATGAAAAGGTCGGAGGCTTTTTTCTCCGCAGCCATCCGAATCAAATCGCGCAGATCCATCATAGGATGCTTGAGTCCTTTCGCTGTCGTCCGGCTTGCCAGACGAGCCGTTTCAAACCATTGTACATCTCGGTCACCGGAATATCCTCCCTCTTCCAGGGAACGTCTCGTGGGAAGGTGGCAAAATCAGCGGGAGTTCCACCGCTGGACTCCGAAGAATGCCAGCCCCGCCGCCGCCAGCGCCAGCGCGATCACGATGCCAAAACGCGATGCGGTCCCCAGTGTCTCCCCCCCCGCCGCTGGCGAGGGCGCGACCGTCGCGACCGCCGGTTCCAGACGCGGCAGACGCAGAGGACCCAGCGCGTGATTCTTTACCTGCACGACATATGTCAGTGCACTGCCGCCGGAAGCGTAGTTCATCTCCAGATCAGAGTCCCGGAACGTCCGCGGGCCGCGGTAGGTGAAGGTACCGGGGACCAGAAACAGGATATGAAGCCGGTTCAGGTCGCGGTAGGCACGGATGAACGGCTCCAGCGAAACCGTTCCGTCCGCATAGTTGACCAGGTTCGCCGGGGTGGAAAGGGTCACGCTGGACATGACCGGCGGCGGCGCCATCCCCTTTGGGTTTTCAATGCGCTCCAGCGCTTTATTTTCAAACAGCAGGCCGTTGCCCTTCCACTTGCCCAGGGTAAGCATCTGCCTGGCACGGCTTTCGGCCTTTTTCCGCTCCACCTTGATCGGATAAACGGCAGCGACCACCCATTGCCCGGTTGAATCGGGAGACACCACGATCTGCACATCCGGCACCGTCGCCGTCGAGATACTGCCGCTGCTCGCGGCGGGGTTCGTGACCTGTGCCCATGCGGAAGGCAGATCGGCGAGCGCCACCGGCAGAGACAGCAGGGAAGCCGCGACAACCCTTGCCGTCACCCATCGCTTAATGGTCACTTTCGGCCTCGTTTTTCTGCACTCCACGATAAAGCGCCAGCGCCTTCTCGCGCTGGATTTTATGATCCACGATCGGTTTCGGGTAGTCGCGTCCCAGAACGCATCGGACCGCCTCCTGCTCCAGGACCGAGAGTTCCCAGGGCCGGTGGATATATTTCGCCGGGACACCCTTCAGTTCCGGAATCCAGCGCTTGACATACTCGCCGTTCGGATCGAACTTTTCCCCCTGCGAAACCGGGTTGAAGATACGAAAGAACGGCTGGGCATCGGTCCCCGTGCCCGCCGCCCACTGCCATCCCCCGTTGTTGCTTGCCGTGTCCCCGTCCACCAGCTTCTGCATGAAATACTTTTCCCCCAGACGCCAATCGCAAAGCAGGTCCTTGGTCAGAAACGATGCCGTGACCATGCGCGCGCGATTGTGCATCCAGGCCTCGGCGTTCATCTGGCGCTGGGCGGCATCCACCATCGGATAACCGGTTCGCCCCTCGCACCAGGCCAGGAACAAGTTGTCGTCGTTCTCCCAGGAAACGGCATCATAGACGGGCCGGAACGCGCCACCAACAACGTGCGGAAAGTGAAACAGTATCTGATAGTAGAAATCCCGCCAGGCAAGTTCCGAAAGCCAGGTATCCGCGCCCGCTTTTTTTTCCAGTCCGAGCGACTTGCGTCTGGTCTGCACCTCCGCGAACACGCGGCGCGGTGAGATCACTCCCATGCGCAGGTAAGCCGAAAGCCGGGACGTTCCCTCGTGGGCGGGATAGTCCCGCGCGGTATCGTACTCCGACACGCAGCCATCCAGAAACGCCTCCAGCCATCTCCGCGCTTCCGCCTCGCTCCCCCTGACTCGCGGCTTCTGATCCGACACGCCCTCGACCCCCGCCTCTGCCGGGAGCGTCGGCAGTGGCTCGGAGCGCAGATCCGATGGGGTGGTGATACGTTCCGGCGCGGCAGCGGGGGCTTCGATCGGCTTCTCGAACCAGACCCGCTTGTAAGGGGTGAAAACGGTGTAGACGCTGCCGCTTTTGGAGCGAATATCCTCCGGCTCACTCAGTAAGTGATCGGAAAATGGAAAAACCGCGACACCGCGACGACTCATCGCCTCAGTCACTGCCGCATCGCGCTCGCGTCCGTAGGGTTCGTATTCCCGGCCAAAGAACAGGGCGGTCGCGCCGGTCTCCGCGGCAAGTCGCTCCAGCTCCTCCACCGGCTTCCCATGTCGTACCAGCAGGCGGCTTCCACGCGACCGCAGGGAGGCGTCTACATCGGCAAGCGCCTCAAAGAGAAAGCGGGTCCGAGCCACCCCGGTCGTTGGGTGGGTGAGGATCGCCGGGTCGAGAATAAAGACAGGAACGGTCCGTTCGGCGCTCGCGACCGCTTCGAGGAGGGCGCGGTTATCCTCCAAACGGATCGAGCGACGAAACCAGTAGATCGCGGCCTTGTGCGGCTTTTCCACAGGATCAGGGCCTTCCTAGGATCGGAATGCGCACACTGCGGAAAATAGGATGCAGGAGCGGCGGGACCGCTGAAGCGGCGGGTGCGAGGGGCGGAAAGGGTCGGCGGGGTATGGAGGATAGCGGGATCGAACCGCTGACCTCTTCAATGCCATTGAAGCGCTCTCCCAACTGAGCTAATCCCCCGTGCGACGATTGGAAGTATAGCACGGTCTGGGAACGCTCGCAAGGCCTTCCGCCGCCCGATTTGCGAGAAGGAGGGCGGATCAACGCCCCCCCATTCCTGTCAGCGAGACGCCCTCGATGAAGTATCGCTGGGTAAAGAAGAACAGCAGGATGATGGGCAGGACCACGAGGGTCGAGGCCGCCATCAGAAGGCCGGGTTCCCCGCTGTGCTGGGTCTGATAGAGCTGCAGCGCATAGGCGAGCGGCATCTTCTCCGGCGACGAGAGATAGATGAGCGGTCCCTGAAAGTTGTTCCAGGCTCCCAGCACAGACATGATCGCGATCGCGGCCAGTGCGGGTTTCACAAGCGGCAGCATGACACGCCAGTAAACCCCGAACGGACCACAGCCATCAATCTTGGCGGCATCTTCCAGTTCGCCGGGAATGCTCATGAAGAACTGTCGCAGCAAAAAGATATTGAATGCGGACCCGAAGAAAGCGGGCACCCAGAGCGGGCGCAGCGAGTCGTACCAGCCCATGCTTCGAAAGATCAGGAACTGTGGCATCATGGTTACCGCGCCGGGGATCATCATGGTTGCCAGCAGAACCCCGAACCAGAGGTTTTTACCCGGCCAGCGAAGCCGCGCAAAGGCATAGGCCACCACAGACGACGAAAGCACGGTCCCCGTGGTGGTCAGCAGGGTCAAAAGCAGAGTATTCCCCAGAAATAGAAGACCATGATAGGTGTTTGGCGGCAGGTAGTCCAGAGCTTCGGAGTAGTTCTCCCAGCGGGGGGCCGTCTGGCGAACTTTTGTCAGTTCGGAGCGGGTAACCACCAATTCGCGGCTCATGCCGGAGGGGCTGTCCCCCAGCACTCGCACCCGCACCTCGCCGGTATCGAGATCCGCGATCTCCGCAACCCGAACCGGGGCGGTACGGGGGCTGTCGGTCGGTCGAAAGAGCGACAAACCGGCGTTCAGGCCGTCGGGCCGCTTATACTCCGGCAGACGGATCTGCTGCGTCGGTATCCAGACAGGGGGGAAGACGGACATCTCATCATCGGATTTCAGCGAGGTCGAGATCAGCCAGGCGAACGGGATCAAGAACACAAACGAGCCGGTGAGGAGCGCCATATGCGCGGCGGTCAATTTTGTCGTCTGCAGGGCGTGCTGAGCGTTGCGACTGGCCTGACGCACCAGCATCCGCGACGCGAAACCGGTGACCACCGCGACGGTCAGCACCACCAGCGGCCAGCGTGCGCCCAGCACCACCGCGGCAAAGACCACCAACAGAGTCGTGGCCAGGGCGAGCAGCCGTGGCTGGCGGGCGCGCACCGCGGCGACCACCGCTCCAACCACAAAGACCGCGGAAACAAGGCTGACGAGGACCGCCAGCAGCCAGAGAAAAGCTTGCATTGTTGTTATCTGTTATCCGTTCACCGGCGCTTCGCCGCCCATCCTGCTTGCAGTCCTACTTGCGGTCGTTTTCATAATGCACCCAGTACTTCTGCATCTGCCATTGGACCAGTGTCAGAGCCAGAATGATCACGAAGATCACCCAGGCAATCGCGCTGGCATAGCCCATCTTGAAGTAGCGGAATGCGTTGTTGAAGAGGTACAGAACCGGCACGACCAGCGAGTCCAGTGGACCGTAGCCGCCCGTTCCCCCCGCCAGGATGTAAACCCGGTCGAACTCCTGAATCGCCCCGATGGACCCCATGATCAGATTGAAGAAGATGTAGGGCGAAAGCATCGGGAGCGTCACGTGGCGGAATTTGGTCATACCACTCGCACCATCAATCTCCGCGGCCTCATACAGGCTTTGCGGAACCCCCTGCAGGCCCGCAAGCCACAAGATCATACCGCCGCCCGCCCCCCAAAGCCCCTGAAAGATCAGACCGGGCTTGGCCCACTCCGCCGCCCCGAACCAGCCCGGCGGCTGCCAGCCAAACCAGTCGGTCAGACTGACCCGCCAGAGCGCATTGACGATCCCCTTGTTCGGGTCCCCCGCGAGCAGCCAGGCCCAGAGGACCGCCGAGGCGACTCCCGGCACGATGGAGGGCACATAGAAAGCGGTGCGGTACCAGTTCATACCGCGCACCTTCATGTTGAGCAACATCGCAATCGCAAGCCCGGTGGACATTCCGAGCGGGATTCCATAGAGAGAAAGGTAGGCGACATTGCCGAGCGCCTTGCCGAGCAGCTCCCGGTCATCGGTGAAAAGGGTCCGGAAGTTGCCCGCACCGATATAACGCGGCGCATGAAGCACGTCGTAATCGCAAAGCGAGAACAGGAGCGAGGCCACGATCGGCCCCGCGGTCAGCAGCAGGAAGCCGAGGATCCACGGCCCCGCCATCAGATACCCCGCCAGCGCCTCGCCACGCACCATCGGGGAGCGTCCCATGCGCCGACTTGCGATCCACAGGGCGACCGCTAACGCACCGAGGACCGACGCCCCAATCGCAATCAAAGGGCCGGTGAACGAGATGACCGGGAGCGTATCGCGGGCAAGCGACTTATCCAGTTCTTTCTGCACCAGCGACTGCTGCTCCACCAGAGCCGCGCTCGGTGTCTGGGCATGGGCCACAGCCCGGTCAAACGCACGCACATGGCCATCCCAGAGTGTCTGCCCGATGAACGTCACGGGCCGATACCGCGCCGAGGGAAGCAGATCAATGAACGCCTTCTGGGCATCCAGAAGGCGTTTGTTCGGAGGGGGGACCGCGCGGAGCAGCGCGGCATTGACACTCGGTTTCGCGGTCAGCGTGAAAACAAACGGGCGGCCTTTGCTTTCCGCATAGGCTTTCTGTGCCCGCGCGCCGAGAAGCTGCCCTTCCACGCTGGTCATGAACCGGATGAATCGCCAGGCCTGCTGGGGGTGCTGAGAACCCTCCGGGATAGCAAGGGAATACCCCCCGACCCAGGTGATGTACTTGGGCTGGTTCGCAAAGATCCCCTGCCCTTTGAGGCGTTCAGCGGGGACAGGCGGCGGCACTACCCCAAAGTCCAGATCCGGAGCGTAGCGCGCGATATTGTTCAACTCCCAGCTCCCGCTGGTGAACATCGCGACTTTGCCGGTGTAGAACGGGTTCTGTTCCCCGCCCTGGAAGCTGGACTGGAAAAGACTGATTTTATCGTTGCCGCCCAGCGTGTCGTACAGACCGACCATGTAGCTGAGCGCCCCGATGGTTTGGGGGTTCGCCAGCGTGCAGGTACGGGCATCCGGACTCAGAAACTCACCGCCATTCTGCCAGGAGTACAGGTAGAGCCAGGAGTTACCGTAGTTGGGGATAAAGCCGATGCGCTTGTAGGTGCCGTCGGGGTTCAGGAGGGTCAGCTTTTTGGCGGCCAGTTCCAACTCTTCCCAGGTGCGCGGGGGGCTGTTCGGGTCCATGCCAGCCTGCCGGAAGGCGGCTTTGTTGTAGAAGAGAAGGCGGTCATCTACCCCGGTGGGGACCGCGTAGACTTTGCCTTTGTAGACCGCTTCGTTCCAGGTTGCAGGATAAAAGTCCGCGCGGCGGACGGCATTGGCCCCGGTTTCTTTCGCCAGGAAATCATCCACGGCACGAAAGGTGCCGCGCGATGCCCAGTCACCGACCGTGAACCGGTCCTGATTGATGACATCCGGCGGGACCCCTCCCACGATGCTGGTCATCAGCTTCTGGGGGTTCATCGAGCCAGCGCCCATGGAGAGGACCGACACTTTGATGTCCGGATTCTGGCGCTCGAACTCCGCGATCTGAGCAACCAGGCCAGCGGATTCTTTGCCAACCTCCAGGCCCCAGACCACCAGTTTGGTTTTTTCTGTGGTGAGGGGAGCGGGTCCGGCAAACAAGGGCGGCGCCGAGGCGAACAGGAGAGCCGCCAGGCAAAGCAGCCAGAAAACCCGAAATAGACGGCGGAAAGGGGAAAGCGGAGTCAGCATCGAAAACCTCTGTTCCATCTTAATACATGCACCCTGCGGCGTCAAGGTGAAGGACGGGGTGCCGCGTTGCGCAGGCGGATGCCGGAATAATGCAGCGTGGATGCCACCAGCGCATCCATTAGGGGCCAGACAGAGGCCGTGATTCGAATCTCCACCTGCGCGTCCCGCAGCGCGATCAGCAAATCTCCCACCGGTTCGACCGACAGGGGGTGGACGGACACCTGTGCGGTATGGGCACCATGAAACCCGGGGTCGCTCTCCGGCACGACTGGCACGAACGATTCGTTCGGCAGGCGGTACTGATAAAGCCGCGCCGCCGCAATCCGCTCCAGCCACGCCCCCTCGACGGTCACTATGGCCTCTGCGTTGGTAAGTCCGAAAAAGTGATGGAGGTCTTCGGGGCTGGTGGTGGGAAGCGGCCAGCAGACCACCCGCGGACAGTCGCGCGGGAAATAATACAAAAAGGCGTGTGATTCCGCGATGGCCCAGACCAGAGGAGTTGGGTCGTCCTTGCCCGGCGCCAGGCGCGGGTGAAACACCGTTATCTCTGGGTTCTCGCTGAAGTGCAGAAGGGCAGCAGTGGACATCATACCGCTTTCTCAGAGTCCGTCCAGCAGGTCGTCGAACACGCCTTTCTCGATCTGAGCCTGCACCTCGGTCCAGAAAACGTACAGCGAGCCGCCCGCCCCCTCATCGCCATTGATCTGGTACTCTCCCACAAGCTGCCGCAGTCGTCCGCTGATCCGCTCCAGCGTCGCCAGATCGCGCGCGTCGCTCCGGCGGGGCGTCGCACCAGGGCGGGATTTCAGAAGATCGTAAGCGCGCGTGGCAGCGATTGGTAAGCGAAGGGACATCGCGGCATTTCTCCGTTACAATCCTAACATACGTGCCACGCGATACGCCGCTGGCGCGCCACCTTTTCGCCGTGGACAGAACTTTCCGGCTTTCTCACCGCCGTGGCCTATGTCTGCCCTTCACGCAAGATCGCCGAGGTGGATGTGGCATCCGTGAAAAAGAAGCTCAAAGACAAGAGTTTTGCCCGCGCCGTTTCCCGCGACGACATTCTTCAAGGGGCTGCCGAGCTGGGCATCGAACAGGACCTGCATATCGCCCACGTCCTTGCGGACCTTCAGGCGTCCGCCAACCGGCTGGAGCTACAAGTGTAAGGTCGCCTTCG